>NZ_ATHV01000001.1 GCF_000422205.1 Desulfovibrio sp. X2 | reverse complement strand
GCGCCCCGCCCCCTTCGGCGTGGGAATCCTTGGGAAAGGCTAAAGCGCGAGGGCGCGCTCGATGCGGGCCAGGGTCCGCCCGCGGCCGAGCGCGGAAAGGGTCTGGTGCAGGCCGGGGCTCCTGGTGGAGCCGGTCACGGCCACGCGCAGCGGCTGGGCGATGACCTTGAAGCTCGCGCCCGAGGACTCGACGTAGGCGGCCAGCGCGGCCTCCACGGTGGCCTCCTCGAAGTCCGGAAGGTCCTTCAGGATGTCGCGGATGGCCCTCACGTGCTCCTTGGCCTCCGGGGTCAGGAACTTGGCCGCCGCGGCCTGGTCGTAGGCCAGGGCCTCGTCGGGCGTGAAGAAGAAGGCGGAGTTCTCCACGAACTCGACCAGGGTCTTGGCCCGCGGCTGATAGTGCGGCACGACCTTCAGGAGGTAGTCGCGCTCGGGCGCGGCCATGCCCTGCGCCTCGTAGAACGGGGGCAGCAGGTCGGCCAGCCGCTCGGGGCTCGACTCCTTGATGTAGTGGGCGTTCAGCCACAAAAGCTTGTCCATGTCGAAGACCGCGGCCGAGGTGCCCAGGTTGTCCACGGTGAAGAGCTTCACCAGCTCCTCGCGCGAGAAGATCTCCTGGTCGCCCGAGGACCAGCCGAGCCGGGCCAGGTAGTTGACCATGGCCTCGGGCAGGATGCCCTGGTGGTGGTACTCGAAGACCGAGGTGGCGCCGTGGCGCTTGGAGAGCTTCTTCTTGTCCGGGCCGAGGATCATGGGCACGTGGCCGAAGCGCGGCACGGGCAGCCCCAGCGCCTTGTAGATGAGGATCTGGCGCGGGGTGTTGGAGACGTGGTCCTCGCCGCGCAGGACGTGGGTCACGCCCATCTCGGCGTCGTCCACGACCACGGCCAGGTTGTAGGTCGGCGAGCCGTCCGAGCGCCGGAGGATCAGGTCGTCCATCTCCTCGTTGGCGATGCTGATGTAGCCCTTGACCATGTCCTCGTAGGAGGTGGCGCCGTCGAGCGGGGCCTTCAGGCGCACCACGCGGCCGGGCCCGGGGCCGAGGCCGCGCTCGCGGCAGCGGCCGTCGTACTTGGGCTTCCTGCCCTCGGCCCGGGCGCGCTCGCGCATGGCCTCGACCTCGTCGGGCGTGCACTCGCACCAGTAGGCCTTGCCTTCGGCCAGGAGCCGGTCCACGGCGGCGTTGTGCCGTTCCTCGCGGCTCGACTGGTAGCAGATCTCGCCGTCCCACTCGAGGCCGAGCCAGGACATGCCGTCCAGGATGGCCCGGGTGGCCTCGGGCGTGGAGCGCTCGCGGTCCGTGTCCTCGATGCGCAAAAGGAACCTGCCGCCCTCGTGGCGGGCCAGGAGCCAGGAAAAGATCGCGGTGCGCGCGCCGCCCACGTGGAGATAGCCGGTGGGGCTCGGCGCGAATCTGGTGACGATGCTCATGGTGCGTCCTTAAGGAAAAAAACTGGAAAGAACCACGGGGCCCGGACGTCTCCGGGGCCTCCGCCGCCTCAGACGGCCTCGACGCGCGTGACTTCCGGCACTTCCTTGAGCACCATCTTCTCCACGGCGTTCTTGAGAGTCTTCTGGGACATGGGGCAGCCCTTGCAGGCGCCGGTAAGGCGCACCTGGACCACGCCCTCGGGCGTCACGCCGACCAGCTCGATGTCTCCGCCGTCGTTCTGCAGAAACGGCCGGACCTTGGCCAGTGCGGCCTCCACCTTCTCGCGCATGGCGAACCTCTCTGAATGACGATCGATCCCATTTCCGCAGGCCGCTCGAAACACATCGGGTGCGCGGCACGAGGAAAGTTCACGTCCGGCGCGCATTCTCAAGATGCGCGGGGGGTTGCACTTTCCGCGGCAGCGCGGCGGATGGCGCTTTTTCAGCGGCCTGCTCCATCCTTGGGCTGGCGGATGGGTAGCCCCTCGGCCCGGCGATGTCAACGCGCCCGGCCGCGCCTGCCGTTCCCCGCCGGGAACGCGCGAAAAGTGCAGCCCGGCCGCTTCATGTGCAGAAGGATGTGCAAGGACGTGCAGACATCTTGTGCATCTGCTTGCACAAAAACGGCCTGCAAATCCCTCCGACAAAACTCCAGTACGCAGCAATCGTTGAATATTCACGTTTGGCACGAGTCATGCCTAAGAAAAGGCACTAACGAACGCACATGCAACCGATAGGAGGCATCATCATGAAGCGTACATTGACCATCCTCGCCGTCACCGCCCTGCTGGTCGGCCTCGTCGGCGCCTCTGCCTTCGCCCGCGGCCCGGGCTACGGCTACGGCTCCGGCGCCTACACCGCCCTGTCCCCCGAGCAGCAGCAGACTTTCGACAAGCTCATGAAGGAGCACCAGGAAAAGATGTTCAACCTGGGCCAGGACTACTGGGCCAAGCAGACCGAGCTGGACTCCCTGCGCGGCACGGACAGCAAGCGCATCCCGGCCCTCGTGGGCGAGATGAAGGACCTGCGCGTGAAGATGCACCAGGAGCGTGAGAGCTTCCGCGACAAGCTCGACGCCGCGGGCATCGACGTCGGCCCCGGTTCCGGCGGCGGCTACGGCATGGGTCCCGGCTACGGCATGGGCCCCGGCATGATGGGCGGCTACGGCCACGGCCACGGCATGGGCCCCGGCATGATGGGTCCCGGCTACGACAACGGCTACGGCTACGGCTGCCCCGGCCGCGGCTGGTAACACCCGACCGGACGACAACGTTCACTGCCTTACGCCTCGACTCCACTCCTGATGCCACACACCCTGCCGGACCCGGCGACCACAACGCCGGGTCCGGCCCCCTCCGGGGGCCCCCTCTCTAGCCAAGAGCCGCGAAATCGCGCTAGGTAGCCCCGCATGGACATCACCACGCAGCCCGCGACCAAGAGCGTCACCTTCATGACCGTGCTGGGCGTCGTGGTCGTCACCGCGAGCCTGATCTACATGGCCTGGGCAGGCGTCCTGCGCCAGCGGGACCTGCTCGACCGCCACCTGACCCTGACCGCGGGCGTGGTGGCCCGCGGCGTGGAGGCGCAGCTCATGCACCGCCTGCGCCCGCTCATGGGCCGGGGCATGGGGCAAGGCATGATGGGCGGCGGCATGATGGGGCAGGGAATGATGGGCGGCGGCATGGACCGTCATGCCTTCGAGCCCGGCGAGGTCCCCGCGCCGCAGAACGGTCCCCAGGCGGAGCAACCCGGAGCGCGCGGCCGCGGTCCGGGCCGGGGCCGGGGCTTCGGCTCCCTGGCGGGCGAGCTCTTCCGCGAGACCGTGCAGGGCAGCGACGTGCGCTATCTGGCCCTGGTGGGGCCGGACGGCCGCTACCTCGCCTCGTTCAAGGACCCGGCCTCGGGCCCGCTGCCCGAACTGCCGCCAAAGGCGCTGGAGGCCATGCGCCAGGGACGCACCTGGCACGGCTTCATCGAGGCCGACGGCAAGCGCGTCTTCTTCCTGCTCGACCACGCCGCTCCGCCCCTGGCCGCGCTCTGCGACTCCCCGGGCGAGACCTCCTGCGAGCTGCCCGCCCAGGGCCCGGGCGGCGCCTCGTACCTGGTGCTCGGCCTGGGCGTCGACGAATACCTGAAGATCTACGCCGAGGACATGCGCGCGGCCATGTACCAGACCGGCTTCATCCTCTGCGCCGCGACGCTCTTCCTCTACCTGGCCAACGCCTACGCCAGGCGGCGCGAGACCGGCCACCAGCTGGCCGTGCTCGAGCGCTTCAACTCCCGCCTCCTGGACACCATGCCCGACGGCCTGCTCTCCGTGGACGCCGAGGGCCGCGTGAGCGCGGTCAACGCGGCCGCGGGCAGGCTCCTCGCCGGCGAGGCGCAGGGCGAGGGAGCTCCCGGCGACGGGACGGGCACCGCCGACGCCCTGGTCGGCCGCCCCCTGGCCGAAGTCCTGCCCGCCGCGGTGCCGGGAGACGGCGTGCTGGCGGCGGAGGCCGCGGGCCACAGGCTCGAGATCATCATGCGCTCGCTCGGCGAGGGGCAGGGACGGATCGTGCTCCTGCGCGACCGCACCGAGGCCCTGGCCCTGGAGGAGCGGCTGCGCCAGGCCGAGAAGCTGGCGGCCGTGGGCCGCATGGCCGCGGCCGTGGCCCACGAGGTGCGCAACCCCCTCTCGAGCCTGCGCGGCTTCGCCCAGTTCTTCACCAAGCGGCTGGCAGGCACCAAGCCGGACGAGGACTACGCCGCGACCATGGTGCGCGAGGCCGACCGGCTGAACAAGGTCATCACCGACCTGCTCTACCTCGCCCGCCCCCGCGCCCAGGCCCTGGAGGCCGTGGCCGTGCGGCCCGTCACCGAGGACGTGGCGCGGCTGCTCAAGTTCGACCTCGAGGAGCGCGGCGCGCGCCTCGACCTCGCGCTCGACGGCCAGGCCGTGCTCGGCGATGCGGACGGGCTGAAGCAGATCCTCCTGAACCTTCTGCTGAACGCCCTGGCCGCGCTGCCCCAGGGCGAGGCGCAGGGCGGCCCCGAGTCCGGGAACGGCGGCCTCGTGAGCGTCAGCGCGGCCCAGGCCGAGGGCGGCATGGTCCGCCTGAGCGTTTCGGACAACGGCTCCGGCATGGACGAGGAGCAGCGCGAGAGGGCGCTGGAACCGTTCTTCACCACGCGGGCCGGCGGCACCGGTCTCGGCCTGTCCATCGTGCAGGGCATCGTGGAGTCCTGGGGCGGCAGCGTCGAGCTGGACAGCGCGCCGGGCAGGGGCACCACGGTCCACTGCCTGCTCAAGGAGGCCCCCCATGTCTGAGACGCGCAGCGTGCTGGTCATCGACGACGAGCCGAGCCACCGCATGATGCTGCGCGCGGTGCTCGAGGACCGCGGCTGGCAGGTCGACGAGGCCTCGGGCGGCCGCGAGGGGCTCGCCCGGCTCGCCGAGTCCGAGCCGGACGTGGTGCTCCTGGACATGCGCATGCCGGACATGGACGGCTCGACCGTGCTGCACGAGATCACGGTCGAATGGCCCGGGCTGCCGGTGATCATGCTGACCGCCTTCGGCTCCGTGGGCGCGGCCGTGGAGGCCATGAAGCACGGGGCCTACGACTATCTGACCAAGCCCGCGGACAACGAGGAGCTGGCCGCGGTGCTCGACAAGGCCTTCGAGTACGCGCGGCTGTTGCGCGAGAACGCCGCCCTGCGCGCCGGGCTCGCGCGCGGCCCCGAGCTCATCGGCCAGGCACCGGGCATGGAGCGGCTGCGCCAGGTCATCGCCCAGGTCGGCCCCTCCGAGGCCACGGTGCTCATCCTGGGCGAATCCGGCACGGGCAAGGAGCTGGTGGCCGAGCTGCTGCACGCGGCCAGCCACCGCGCCAAGGGGCCGCTGGTCAAGGTCAACTGCGCGGCCCTGCCCGGCGACCTGCTGGAATCCGAACTCTTCGGCTACGTGCGCGGCGCCTTCACCGGCGCGGTGCGCGACAAGCCCGGCCGCTTCCAGCTGGCCGAGGGCGGCACGCTCTTCCTGGACGAGGTGGGCGAGCTTCCCCTGCCGCTGCAGGCCAAGCTCCTGCGCGCCCTGCAGGAGCGCGTGGTCGAGCCGCTGGGCGGCGTGCGCGGCGTGGCCGTGGACGTGCGCATCCTGGCGGCCACCAACCGCGACCTCAAGGCCGAGGCCGAGGCCGGGCGCTTCCGCGAGGACCTCTACTACCGCCTGGCCGTGCTCGAGATCACCATTCCCCCCCTGCGCGAGCGCGCCGAGGACATCCCCCTGCTCGCCGCCCACCTGCTGCGCAAGCTGGGCGAGAAGAACCGCAAGCAGGTGCGCGACCCGTCCCCCTCCTTCCTGGACGCCCTGCGCGCCTGGAGCTGGCCGGGCAACGTGCGCGAGCTCGAGAACGTGCTCGAGCGCGCCCTGATCCTGGCCCGCTCCGACACCCTGACGCCCGACCTCCTGCCCCCGCAGCTGGTGCGCGCCTGGGGCGGGTCAGCCCCGGAAGGGGCATTCCCTGGCGGAGCATCCCCCCTCGGCGCGGCTCCCGGCGCCGTTCCCGGCCCCACGGCGGGCAGCATGGCGGGCACTGCGGCCGGAGAGGTGGACGACGTCTCCGCCCCCGCCGCCCACCCCTCGCTGGACGACGCCGAGCGAGAGGCCATCGCCCGCGCCCTGGCGGCGCACGGCGGCCACCGCGAGAAGACGGCCGAGGCCCTGGGCATCAGCCGCCGCACGCTGCAGTACAAGCTCAAGAAGTACGGCCTGACGCGCCGCTGACCATCCGCCTCGCCCCTTTGGCCGGGCCCTGCACCGCGCCCCGAAAACCGCGCCAGCAAAGGCGTCATGGTGACAATACTTGTGTTGCCTTTCCCCCGGCCCGGGTGCAGAGTTTTGTGCACCTAAAAGCGCAGGAGGCAGCGAATCATGCGTCTTTCCCGCCGCATGGCCAACGTTCATCGGTCCTACATCCGCGAGATCCTGAAGGTCACCCAGCGTCCGGAGATCATCTCCTTCGCCGGCGGTCTGCCGAGCCCGGACCACTTCCCGGTCGCGGGCTTCTCCGACGCGGCCGCGGCCGTTCTCGCCGAGGAGGGGCCGCAGGCCCTGCAGTACTCCACCACCGAAGGCTTCCTGCCGCTGCGGCAGTTCATCTCGGACCGCTACAAAACCAAGTGGGGCCTGGACATCCCGGCCGACGAGATCCTCGTCACCACCGGCTCGCAGCAGGGGCTCGACCTCGTGGCCAAGGTCCTGCTCGACGAGGGCGACACCGTGCTCATCGAGCGGCCCGGCTATCTCGGGGCCATCCAGTGCTTCTCGCTCTTCGGCGTCAACTTCAGCACCGTGGACCTGACCCCCTCGGGCCCGGACCTGGAGCAGCTCGCCCTGCGCCTGGAGGAGGGCGCGCGGCTCTTCTACGCCGTGCCCACCTTCCAGAACCCGGCCAGCACCGCCTGGGACCTGACCACGCGCCAGGAGACGGCGCGCCTCCTGGCCGCCAACCACGCCGTGTTCCTCGAGGACAACCCCTACGGCGAGCTGCGCTTCATGGGCCAGGACATGCCGCCCGTGCGCGCCTACCTGGACGACGAGCGCGCCGTGCTCATGGGCTCCTTCTCCAAGATCGCCTCGCCCGGCCTGCGCCTGGGCTGGGTCGCGGCCAAGCCCGGGCTCATGCACCATCTGGTCACGGCCAAGCAGGCCTCGGACCTGCACACCTCCACCCTGACCCAGCGCATCCTGGCCCGCTTCCTCGCGGACAACGACCTGGACGCGCACATCGAGGTCATCCGCCGCGAGTACAAGGCGCGGCGCGACTGCATGGTGGACGCCATCCGCGAGCACTTCCCGGCGGAGGTGCAGGCCAGCTCGCCCGAAGGCGGCATGTTCCTGTGGTGCGAGCTGCCCGCTGACGTCTCCTCGGTGGCTGTCTTCGACAAGGCCATCGCCTGCAACGTGGCCTTCGTGCCGGGCAAGCCCTTCTACGTGGACGGCACGGACAACGGCTTCCGCCTGAACTTCTCCAACTCCACGCCCGAGCGCATCGCCGAGGGCATCAAGCGGCTGGGCCGCTGCCTCAAGGAAGCCCTGGTCCCAGGGCGCTGAAAAAGCGCCATCTGCTGCGTTGCCGTGAAAAGTTCAAGCCCTCGCGTATGTGAAATACGCGAGGGCTTGCACTTTTCTTGCGCCTTGCATCCGGCGCTTTTTGAGCGCCCTGGGGAACGAAGTGAAGCCGACGGCGGGTTTCCTGCGTCGGCCTTTTTTTGTCCGTGACCCGCCACGGCGCGCGGCGGTCAGGCCCGCGCGCGGCGCAGCATGGGCAGGACCATCAGGAAGCCCGCCACGGCGCAGAGCGCGCCGGTCAGGAAGACCGAGCCGTAGCCCATGACCTCGGCGATGGCCCCGGTGACCGGGCCGGTCACGCCGTAGGCCACGTCCTGGAAGGCCGCGAAGGCGCCCATGGCCGTGCCCCGCGCCTCGGGCGGGGTCAGGCGCACGGCCTCGAGCCCGAGCGAGGGATAGACGAGCGAGCAGCCGAAGCCCGTGAGCGCGGCGCCGAGCAGGGCCACGGGCTCGCCGGGCGCGGCGAAGAGCAGGAACTGGCCCGCGCACTCCACGACGAAGGAGGCCAGGGCCACGCGCGGCCCGCCCAGGCGGTCCGGCAGGTGGCCGAAGAGGAGCCGCGCGCAGACGAAGGACAGGCCGAAGGCCGTGAGCGCGAGCCCGGCCCGGGCCCAGCCCATGCTCCCGAAATAGAGCGAGACGAAGGCCCCGATGCCCGCGAAGCCCACGCCCTGCAGCCCGAGCGCCACGCCCGGCCGCCAGATGAAGCCGACGATGCGCAGGAACGGCCAGCGCCGCCCGGCAACCGGGGCGACGGGGGGAATGGAGCGGCAGAGCAGGAGGCTCGCCAGGGGCAGCGCGGTGATGGCCAGGGCCGTGCCCGCGAAGCCCAGGGAACGGAAGAGCGCCATGCCCACGGGCGCGCCCGCGGCCAGGGCGCCGTACACGGCCACCCCGGCCCAGGCGAAGACCCGGCCCGCGCTCTGCGGCGCGCACAGGCCGAGCCCCCAGGTGACCATGCCCGTGAGCACGAGGCTCTCGCCCACGCCGAGGCAGAGGCGTCCGAGCAGCAGCACGCCGAGCTTCGCCACGGGATGGACCGGGGCCAGGGCAGCGGCCAGGTAGAAGGCCCCGGCCGCGGCGCAGAAGAGCAGCCCCTTGCGCAGGGCCACGTGCGGCCCCGCGCGGTCCGAGACCGCGCCCGCGTACTTGCGCGTGCCGACCGTGGCGAAGAACTGGCAGCCCACGGCCACGCCGACCAGGATGTCGCCGAAGCCCAAGCTGTGGCGCACGAAGAGCGGGATGACCGGCAGGGGCACGCCCACCGTGAGATAGCAGACGAAGACCGCCAGACAGAGGAGCAGCAGGCGGCCGGTGGCCGCGCCCTCCCCGTCCGGGAGCCTGCCCGGCGTGGGCGGCTGCGGTGCGGTCTGCCCGGGTGCGTGCGGCATGGCGTGCTCCCCCGGTCGGCCGGGCGCCGGGGACGCGGGCCTCAGGCCCGGGCCAGCATGTACACGCCGTAGGAGGCGCGCAGGTTGGGCAGGAAGGTGACCACGCGGCCGGTCTCCTCGTGGTGGTGGGTGGTGATGGTCAGCTCCCGGTCCACGAAGAAGCCCTTCTTGCGGCAGAAGCGGCGAAAATCCTTGATGGGGATGACCCGGATGTTGGGCGTGTCGTACCACTCGAAGGGCAGCTCGCGCGAGACCGGGGCGCGGCCGAGCAGGAGGAACATGAGCCGGTTGTACCAGACCGCGAAGTTGGGGAAGCTGACGATGCCCCGCCGCCCCACGCGCAGCATCTCGCCGATGAGCCGGGCGGGCTCGTAGACCTGCTGCAGGGTCTGGGAGAGGATGACGTAGTCGAAGCTCCTGTCCGGGTAGTCCTCGATCTCCTCGAAGATGTCGCCGTGGATCACGGAGAGCCCCTTGGCGATGGCCGCCGAGGCCTTCTCCTCGTCGCGCTCCACGCCCGTGCCGCGCACGCCGCGCTCGCGCACCAGGTGCTCGAGCAGCGTGCCCGTGCCGCAGCCCAGGTCCAGCACCCGCGCGCCGGGCTCGACCCAGCTCGCGATGACGCTAAGGTCAAAGCGCACCGGTCCCTCCCCGCACGCGGGCCAGCGTGCTCGCAAGAAAGCCCGTCAGGAACTCGTTGAGCCTCGGGCTCGGCAGCAGGAAGGCGTCGTGGCCCAGGTCCGCGGCCACCTCGCAGAAGCTGACCTCGAGCCCGTTCTTCTTCATGGCCTGGACCATGGCCTTGGACTGGTAGGTCGGATAGAGCCAGTCCGAGGTGAAGGAGGCCACGAGATAGCGGCATTTGGCGCGCGAGAAGGCCGTGACCAGCGAGCCCTCGCCCCAGCCGCGGCCCAGGCTGAAGTAGTCCGCCGCCTTGGTCAGGTAGAGGAAGGAGTTGGCGTCGAAGCGCTCCACGAACTTCTTCCCCTGGTGGCGCAGGTAGCTCTCGACCTGGAACTCGGGGACCTCGGGCGCGAAGGAGTAGCTCAGCTCGCAGCGGTCCTGGAGGTTGCGGCCGAACTTGCGGCGCATGGCCGCGTCCGAAAGATAGGTCACGTGGCCGATCATGCGCGCCACGGCCAGGCCGTAGTCCGGGAAGGCGCCGCCGTAGTAGGCGCCGTTCTGCCAGTCGGGATCGGCCATGATGGCCTGGCGGGCCACCTCGTTGAAGGCGATGGCCAGGGCCGAGTGCTCCGTGGTCGTGGCCAGGGGCACGGCCGAGGCCACCATCTCCGGGAAGCGCACGGACCATTCGAGGACCTGCATGCCGCCCACCGAGCCGCCGACCACGGAGAGCAGCCGCGTGACGCCGAGGTGGTCGAGCAAAAGCTTCTGGGCGCAGACCATGTCGCCGATGGTCACCACCGGGAAGTCCATGCCCCAGAACTCGTCCGAGCCGGGGCGCGGCGAGGCCGGGCCCGAGGAGCCCATGCAGCCGCCGATGACGTTGGAGCAGATGACGAAATACTTGGTGGTGTCGATGGGCTTGCCCGGCCCGATCATGATGTCCCACCAGCCGGGCTTGGCGTCGTCCGCGGCATACAGGCCCGCCGCGTGGGAGTCGCCGGTCAGGGCGTGGCAGACGAGCACGGCGTTGTCGCCCCCGGGGGCGAGCTCGCCGTAGGTCTCGTAGGCCAGGGTGAAGGGGCCGAACTCGCGGCCGCACTGCAGGCGCAGGGCGTGGGGCGGCTCGCCCAGGGTCACGAAACGCTTCGTGACCACGCCCACGGAAGCGCCCGTGGTGGATGTGGCGTCGTATTCGCTCATGGCGTGGATCGTGCTCCCGTCCGCGGCCGCGTCACGGGAGCGGGGCGCGGACGGGGGACGGCTCTAGGAGCCCATGGAGGCCTCGAGCGCCTCCAGGAGCTTCTCGGGAGGACGGCGCTCGGGCACGGTTTTGCGCTCGATGCCGCCGTCCTGGTATTCCTTGGAGACGTAGAGGGCGCAGAAGCAGGCGCCGTATTCCTCGACATCGGGCGCGCGGTAGACGCAGGGACAGATGACGTCCTTGTCCTTCTCGTACACGCCCGAGGCCAGGCGGCAGGGACAGGCCATGTAGCCGTAGCGTTCCTTGTTCACCAGGAGGCTCTCGAGGAGCGGCATGGTGTAGGTCTCGTCGGCGTTGAAGAGGTAGCCCTGCTTCTCCTGCAAGGGAGCCAGCTTGTCGCGCAGTTCCTTCGCGGTCATGAACGCCCTCCCTGGATGCGCCTAGATGCCCAGGACGGTCTTGAGCTCGGACTCGTTGAAGCCGACCACGACTTTGTCGCCCACGAGGATGGTGGGAAACGACAGGGAGGCGTTGTGCTTCTTGATCTCGGCGATGGTCTGGGTGCGCTCGTCGCCGGTCAGGCGGTCCACGTAGGTCAGGTCGTAGGCGTAGCCGTGGTCGTCCAGGAACCGTTTGGCCTTCTCGCAGTGGATGCAGGTGGAAAGGCCCCAGAACTTTATCTTGGTGCTCGGCATGCTGATCCTCGCGCTTGTTTGTTCGGACAACGATCCGATTGAAGATGGTACACCAGAGGGCCGGTGTCAACAGCTAAGGAACGGGGGCGCGGGCGCCTCAGGCCGCGGCGGCCCCGCGGCGCGCAAGGGCCGTCTCCACGCGGCGCGAGGCCCACGAAAGCCCCAGGCAGAGCACGAGGTAGACGCCGAGCACCGTGAGCCAGATCTCGTAGGTGCGATAGGTGGTGGCCATGATCTCCATGGCCTCGAAGGTCAGCTCGGGCACGGAGATGACCGAGACGATGGCCGAGTCCTTGACCGTGGAGATGAACTGCCCCGCCAGGGCCGGGACCACGCTGCGCAGGGCCTGGGGCAGGACGACCCGGCGCAGGCGCTGCCAGGGCGAGAGGCCGAGCGCGTAGGCCGCCTCCCATTGCCCCCGGGGCACGGACTCGATGCCCGCGCGCACGATCTCCGCGATGTAGGCGCCCTCGTAGAGCGCCAGGGTGAGCACGGCCGAGAGGAACGAGGCGAAGCGGTCCGGCGGCGCGGCGACCACGGAGAGCACCCCTGCCGCGCCCCGCGGCAGGGAGCGCATCAGCTCGTCCACGCCGAGCCAGGTCATGATCTGGTCGCCGATGAAGAAGTAGAAGAGGAAGACCAGGACCAGGGGCGGCAGGTTGCGCACGAGCTCCACGTAGCTCCTGGCCCACATGCGCCAGAAGAGCCTGCCCGTGGCCGAGGCGATGCCCGCGGCCGTGCCCGCGGCAAGGGCCAGGACCATGCTCCAGGCCGAGAGCCTGAGCGTGGCCAGAAGACCCTGCGTGAGCAGGTTCACGACCCAGCCCTTGTGCGGGTCGTAGCGCAGGAAGGAGTGCCAGACCACGCCCCAGTGCCACTGGTAGTCGAGCCCGCGCCCGAGCTGCCACAGGCCGAGCCCGGCGAGGGCCGCGAGCGCGGGCAGGAGCACGGCGTCGAGCCGTGCGGGGCGGACCGAGGATGCGGGAGGGGCCATGGGGTCTTGGGAATTTCTGGGGGATCGGCGCGGCTGTCCGGCCGCGCCGCCCGGACCCAGGGCCCGGGCGGCGCGCGCGGCTACTGCGGCAGCTGCTTGGCCCAGTCCCGGGTCTCGAACCAGTAGTGGAAGCGCTCCGTGAACCAGCCCTCGGCGTCCACGGCCCTGATCCACGAGTCGAGCACGTTCAGGGTGTCGGGGTCGCCCTTGCGCACGGCCATGGCATTGGGCTCGCGCGTGAAGGTGCCGGAGAACGGCAGGTAGAGCTTGTCCGGATGGGCCACGGCCTCGAAGGCGGGCTTGGGCGCCATGGAGGCGAAGGCCTGCGCCCGGCCGGAGAGCACCTCCTGCACGGCCTGCGGCTCCTCGGCGAAGAGCAGCAGCTTGGCCCTCGGCAGAATCTTCTCCACGGCCTTGGCCGCGGTGGTGCCCGCGCGCGCGGCGATGGTCACGTCGGGCGAGTCGAAGTCCGTGAGCTTGCTCTTGCCCGGCAGCTTCTCCTTGTTGGCCACGATGGACATGCCCGTGTAGTTGTAGGGGATGGTGAAGTTGACCTTCTTGGCGCGGTCGACGCGGATCGACATGCCGCCGATGATGACGTCGAACTTGCCGGTCAGGAGCGCCGGGATGATGCCGTCCCACTGCGTGGGCACGAGCTCGAGCTTGACGCCCAGGTCGGAAGCCAGGCGGCGGGCCACGTCGATCTCGAAGCCGATGTAGTTGCCGTCCTTGTCCTTCATGGCCCAGGGCTCGAAGGTGTCCATGCCCACGCGCAGCGTGCCGCGGCGCAGCACCTGCTCCATGGTGCTCTCGGCGGCCAGGTCCTGGCGCACGCTGGCGGCCGGGGCGGGCAGGGCCGAGGCGAGCCCCATGATCAAAACCAGGGCCAGGGCCAGAAGCGGGGCCCCGAGGCGGGAGAGGGGGGGAAACCGTTTGCCGGTGGTCATGAGGCTGTCTCCTTTGTCGGCGCCGTATGCCGATGATGCTGATGAGCCGATGATGCCGGGCGCGCCCGGCCGTCCGGAGCGCGCGTCAGTGTCTGTCCGTTCTCAGAGGATCTGGCTCAGGAACCTTCGCGTGCGCTCCTCGCGCGGGGCCAGGAAGAAGTCGGCCGCGGCCGCCTCCTCCACCACCCTGCCCTGGTCCATGAACACCACGCGGTCCCCGGCCTCGCGGGCGAAGCCCATCTCGTGCGTGACCACGACCATGGTCATGCCCTCGGCCGCGAGGCCGCGCATGACCTCGAGCACCTCGCCGATGACCTCCGGGTCCAGGGCCGAGGTGGCCTCGTCGAAGAGCATGACCCCGGGCCGCATGGCCAGGGCGCGGGCGATGGCCACGCGCTGCTGCTGGCCGCCCGAGAGATGCGCCGGGTAGGCGTCCACCTTGTCCGAGAGGCCCACGCGGGAAAGCAGCCCGCGCCCCTCCTCCGCGGCCTCGGCGCGGGACTTGCCGCGCACCAGGGTGGGGGCCAGGCAGACGTTCTCGAGCACGGTCATGTGCGGGAAGAGGTTGAACTGCTGGAAGACCATGCCCACCTCGGTGCGGATGCGGTCGCGGTTCTTCCGCGGTCCGGGAAGGCGCACGCCGTCCACCACCACCTCCCCCGCATCCGGCTCCTCGAGCCCGTTGATGCAGCGAAGCAGCGTGGACTTGCCCGAGCCCGAGGGGCCGATGACCACCACCACCTCGCCCTTGCGCACGCAGAGCGAGACGTCGTCCAGGGCCTTCACGCCGCTCGGAAAGGTCTTCACGAGCCCGCGCACGGCCACGATCTCGGCGCCCAGGGCCTTGGACCCGGGACAGGCGACGTCCGGACGGGACGGCTGGTTTTCCATGAGCAGGGTCATCCTCGCCGACTCCTCAGGCCGTCGCACGCAGCCGCCTCTCGAGCGTCCTCGAGGCGGCGGACAGGGTGAAGGTGACGGCCAGGTAGAGCGCGGCCGTGGTGAACCAGATCTCGAAGGTCATGAAGGTGTCCGAGACCACCTGCTGCGCCCGCAGGGTCAGCTCGAAGATGGAGATGGTGGAGAGCAGCGCCGAGTCCTTGACCAGGGAGACGGCCTGCCCGGTGAGCGGCGGCAGCACGCGGCGCAGGGCCTGGGGCAGGATCACGCGCGAATACGTCTGCAGCGTGGAGAGGCCCAGGCTGTGCGCGGCCTCCCACTGCCCGCGCGGCAGCGAGAGGATGCCGCCGCGCATGATCTCCGAGGCGTAGGCCCCCTCGAACAGGGCCAGGGCCAGCACCCCGGCCCAGAAACGGTCCATGTCCAGGAGCGGCGCGAGCACGAAGTAGACGACGAATATCTGGATGAGCAGCGGCGTGTTGCGGATCGTCTCCAGGTAGCCGCGGGCGACGACGCGGCCGGTGAAGGACGGGGAGAGCGCCAGGAGGCAGGAGCAGAGCCCCAGGGCGAAGGTCAGCGGCAGGGCCAGGGCCGAGACGGCGAGCGTGAGCCACAGCCCCTGCAGCAGAAGCCCGGCCGCGGGGCCGGAATCCGTGAAGTTCACGAGATAGCGGGGCACGGCGTACCACTGCCAGTGGTAGCCGAGGTTCTCCGAGCCGCGCAGGAAGAGCCAGACCAGGAGTCCTGCGAGGACGAGGAAGGCCGCGACGTCCGGCAGGCTGCCGGGGAGCCGGTGCGCGAGGCGCGATGTGCGGGGACGGGAGGGGCTGGAAATCATGACGGGGCGGGCCTGTTCACGCCCGGCCTGTCGCCGGGGCCCGAGGGCTCGGTGCAGTCCACGATGCGAAACGCCCTGCCGCCGTGGCGGGCGACGGTGCAGCCGATCCTGCGCATTGGACGATTCCTCCCGATGACGACTCTGGACGATGTGAACCGACGGCGACGAAGATGGTGCCGAGGCTAGCCCGGATGATGCCACAGGCGCGCGGCAGTGGCAAGGCGGCGGAAGAAAAGCGGAGATACCCCGGGTCAGGCGGGAAGGCCCGGCGGGCCGGGAATGACGTCGCCCGCCGGGACGGCCTCGCGGGCCGACCCCGGGCGGGCGGCTGGTGCGCATGGCGGGTGCGCAAGGAAGGGGGGACGGGGAGCGCCCGCCTGCCCTTCCCCGCCTACGCTTCCAGGAACATTTCCACGTGCTCGCGGATGTGGGCGAAGACCTCCTCCGGGGAGAGGGAGGCGTCCACCACCCGGAAGCGCTCGGCATGCAGCGCCGCCCAGGCCAGATAGCCCTCGCGCACGCGGTTGTGGAAGTCGATGTCCTCGGCCTCGAAGCGGCCCTCGGTGTTCTGCACGCCCTCGCGCAGGTTGCGGCCGAGCGCGCGGCGAAGCCCCGCCTCGGCGTCCATGTCGAGGAGGATGGTCAGGTCCGGCCAGAGCCCGGAGACCGCCACGTCGTTGAAGGTGTGCAGCAGGCGCGGGTCCAGGCCCCGGCCGTAGCCCTGGTAGACCACGGTGGAGTCCGCGAAGCGGTCGGAGAGCACGACCTTGCCCTCGTCGAGCGCGGGCCGGATGATCCGGGCCACGTGCTGGGCGCGGTCCGCGAGGTAGAGGAAGAGCTCGGCCTGCCCCGTGAGGTCGATGCTCTCCATGGACAGAAGGATGCGGCGCAGTTCGCCGCCCAGGCGGGAGCCGCCCGGCTCGCGCGTGGTCAGGACCTCCCGGCCCTTGGCCAAGAGCCACTCGCGCAGCAGAGAGATCTGGGTGGACTTGCCGGTGCCTTCTATGCCTTCAAAGGTAACAAACATTGCGTGGGTTCCTTGTTGTCGTTCTTGGACTGGGCCTTCGGCGTGGGCGCGGGCCGGTAGAGAAAGCGCTCGAGCGAGCGCACGTAGGGCGACCAGGAGCCGTCCGGGGCCTCGGCGTCGAAGGCCGACGCGAAGGTGCCGAGCTTGGAGTCCATCTGGTCGGCGAAGTGCAGCACCACGGCCTCGGCGGTCTTGGGCCGCTTGGGCGAGCCGTAGGCCAGCTCGCCGTGGTGCGCCAGGATCATGTGCTTCAGATGCAGCGCCAGCTCGGGCTCGAGCCTGGCCTTGCGCAGGAAGGGCTCGAGCTTCTCGACCCCGATCTGGATGTGGCCGAGCAGCCGCCCCTCGTCCGTGAAGTCCTGGGCCAGCCCTCCGGCGAGCTCCCAGGCCTTGCCCAGGTCGTGCAGGGCCGCGGCCACGAGCAGGACCTCGCCGTCGAGATGGGGATAGAGCGCGGCCGCCGCGTGGCAGATGCGGCACACGGCCAGGGTGTGTTCGAGCAGCCCGCCCTGGTAGGCGTGGTGGATGGACTTGGCGCCCGGCGCGGCCAGCAGGCGGGCGCGCACCTCGTCGTCGTTCAGGAGCAGGGAGCAGAGCCTGCGCCAGGGCTTGTGCGCGAGCCCCGCCTGCAGGAGATCCTCGAGCCGGCGCAGAAGCTCCTCGGGCGGCACGGCGCTCACGGGCAGGAGCGCGGCCAGCTCCGCGTGCTGCAGCTCCCCTTCCACGAGCTCGATCTCGCGCACCACGATCTGCGGCTTGTCGCGATACGTCTCCACGCTCCCCGCGACCCGGGCCACCTGTCCCCCGGCGAGCGGCGGGCAGGTCTGGGCCAGCGGGCTCCAGACCTTGGCCTCCACGCGGCCGCTGCGGTCGGAGAGCGTCAGGCTCCAGTAGGGACCGTTGCGCGACGTGGCCTGCTTGGCCTCCGCGATGACGAAGAGGTCGGCGACGTTCTGGCCCGGGGCCAGGTCCTGGACGAAGGCGGTCTTTTGGGTCATTCGCTTGCGAAACTCCGGCGGCTGCCCTAAGGGGTAGTATTTGCACGCGGGCGCGGGCAATGGTGAAGTGCCCCGAATGGGCGGCCCTTGTCAAATGCAGGCGACCCGGGTAAGCCGTGGCCCGATCGCGGTTGAAACGCGCCGGGTCGCGATTCCGGCAAACGATCGGGAAAATCCCGCGCGATCCCGCGCGAGGACCGCCCCGAGGACGACCCCGAGGATTATCGATGCGCATTCTTCTGACCAACGACGACGGCATCCAGGCCGTGGGCCTGCGCGCCCTGCACAAGGCGCTCGTCGCCGCCGGCCATGAGGTGGCCTGCGTGGCCCCCATCTCCGAGATGTCCGCAGTGGGACACGCCGTGACCCTGTCCATGCCGCTGCGCGTGAAGACTTTCAAGGAAAACGGCTTCCGCGGCTCCGGCGTCTCCGGCACGCCCGCGGACTGCGTGAAGCTCGGCCTCTCCTCCCTGTGCGAGGCGGCGCCCGACGTGGTCGTCTCCGGGATCAACGCCGGAGCCAACTGCGGGGTCGACATCCTCTACTCGGGCACGGTCTCCGCGGCCACCGAGGGAGCGCTCACCGGCATCCCGGCCCTGGCCGTCTCCTACGACAACTACAATCCCGACGACCTCGCCGCCCAGGCCGAATGGGCAGCGCGCTTCGTCTCGACCACGGACTGGAGCATCGTTCCGCGCGGCTGCGTGCTGAACCTGAACTTCCCGGCCTGCGCCGTCTCCGAGTCCAAGGGTCTCCGCATCTGCCGCCACACGCGCGCCGCCTACCGCGACTGGTACGAGCGTCGTACCGACCCGCGCGGACGCGAATATTTCTGGCTGGCCGGCGTCATCCCGCCGGAGCTGCTCTCGCCTGACACGGACCGGGCGCTGCTCAGCGACGGCCATATCACTTTAACCCCCCTGCGCTTCGACTTCACGGACTATGAAGTCATGGACGCCCTGAAGGCCGCGGCCGGGGAAAACGACGAATGAGGACGAAGAAGCTTATGAAGATGAAGACCCTGCTGACCGTCGCCCTGTGCCTGGCCCTGCTCGGCCTGGCCGCCTGCAAGGATTCGGGCAAGCCCCGCGTGGCCGTCGTCGATGCCGAGAAGGTGCTGACCGAGTGCCAGGCCGGCAAGAAGGGCATGGACATCCTGCGCGCCAAGAGCAACGAGCTGACCGACAAGCTCAAGAAGATGCAGTCCGACATGGGCGACGACAAGGCCAAGGACAAGCTGGACGTCTTCCAGCAGGCCCTGGGCCAGGCGCGCATGGAGATCAACCGCGAGCAGTCCCGGATCATGGGCATCCTGCAGTCCTCCTTCGAGAAGGCCGTGGAGGACTACCGCGCCAAGAACGGCCTGGACGTGATCCTGGTCAAGGACCAGGCCCTGGCCGTCTCTCCCGAGGCCGACGCGACCAAGGCCATCGTCGCCGCCATGGACGCCATGAACATCGACGTCACCCCCAAGGCCGAGCCCGAGACCAAGCCCGAGGCCGCCGCCCCGGCCGAGAAGGACCTGGGCGAGCAGCCCAAGGCCGCCGCTCCCGAGGCCGCCGCCCCGCAGAAGGCCCCCGAGGCCAAGCCCGAAGCGCCCGCCAAGCAGTAGGCGCAGCGGCTCGCAAGAGCATCCCCGGGCGGGGAGGGCTTCGGCCCTCCCCGCCTTTTTTTTGCGCCCTTTTCGACCGGGACGGGAAGACGGGAAAGGGAGGAAGGAGAAAAGGACGCATGGACGGCGCACACACGAGTCGCGCACGAGGCCGCAGGGGCCTGCGGCGCCGGTTCTGGAGGCATCGGGGTGCGCCGGGGGGATGTCAGAGAAGCTGGAAAAACGGGGGGAAGGGATGCGCCGTCAGACGCGCGCGAAAAAAGGCGCGGGGAGGAAAGAGTTCCTTTCCTCCCCGCCTTTTCGGCCCCTGGGGCCGAAGCGCCGCATGGGAAGCGGCGCGTGTACGGGAACGTGCACGGTCGGCCGGGCGGGCTCTGCCCGTCCGGGCCGCCTACTCGGCGGTGCTGACCGTGGGCTTGGTCACGAAGCCGGAACGGATGCAGGAGGTGCAGACGTTCCTGGTGCACACCTCGCCGCTCTCGAGCACGACCTTGACCTTCTGCAGGTTGGCGTTGAAGACGCGCTTGGTCTTGATGTTCGAGTGGGAAACGTTCTGCCCGGTCTGGCGCTTCTTGCCGCAGATGTAGCATTCCTTGCCCATGGCCCTGTCCTCCTGTATATCCGCGCCGTCGGCCTTGTGCGCGACGGCGGATGGTTCCCGAAAGTCTCCCGCGCCCCCGTTTGGGCGCGAAGACCAAGCTCCTTAGCTGCTCCGCTGAAAAATGGCAAGGCTTTTTTCTTGACAAGGACGACGGTTGCTCCTAGGTTCCCCTTTCTTCGCGAGGGACTATGCCTGAACTATGGATTGAACTTCCCCGTGACCCCGATGAGGTCAGGGAAATCGTGCTGGACGACCAGAGCCTCTGGGAGGCATTCTGGGCCGAGCACGGGATGCAGGTCCGGCCGGGCAAGCCGCTTCGGGCCGTTCTGCACGTGCGCGTGCAGGAGGCCGGAAGCACGGGCTGCCTCGTGGAGGGCTCGCTCACGGGCTCCGTGATCCTCACCTGCGACAGGTGCGCCGCCGACGTGGAACACGCCGTCGACGTGCATTTCGAGGGCTTCGAGGACCTGGAGGACGAGGAGCTGGCCCCGGGCGAAAACGTGCTGCGCAACGAACGCGGGATGCTCGAGATCGACGCCGCCGGGCTCGTCTGGCAGCACTTCCTGCTCGACCTGCCGGTCAAGACCCTGTGCAGCCGTGGCTGCAAGGGAATCTGTCCGCACTGCGGCAAGGATTTGAACGAGGGGCCCTGCGACTGCGGCCCGGACGAGGGCGATCCGCGCCTGTCCGTGCTTCGCGGGCTCAAGGTACGACGCCACTAGGCGATACGCGGCAGGGGAGAATCCCCGGCCGAAGCGTCTTTATATTAAGGAGAGTAACCATGGCAGTTCCCAAGAAACGCACTTCCAAGGCCCGCAAGGGTATGCGCCGTTCCCACGACAAGGTCGCCACCCCCAACGTGGTCTACTGCTCTTGTGGCGAGCCTGTCGTGTCGCACACCGTGTGTGCCTCTTGCGGTACCTACAAGGGCCGCCAGATGCTCACCAAGGGCGATGACGAATAGCACGACCGAGTCGTCGACCGGGGCCGCCCAGGCGGCCCCGCGCATAGCCGTCGACGCCATGGGCGGCGATTTCGGTCCCTCCGTGGTCCTGCCCGGAGCGATCGAGGCCGCGCGCCACAGGAACATCCGCCTGGTCCTGGTGGGTGATTCCGCACGCATAGAGGCCGAGCTGGAGAAGATGGACGTCTCCGGCCTGGCCATCGAGGTCGTGCACGCCACGCAGATGGCGGAGATGACCGACAAGCCCACCGACGTGGTGCGCCGCAAGAAGGACGCCTCCATCGTCGTGGCCTGCCGTCTGGTCAAGGAGGGCCACGCCGACGGCGTGGTCAGCGCCGGGCACACCGGCGCCACCCTGGCCTGCGGCATGTTCATCCTGGGCCGCCTGCCCGGGGTGGACCGCCCTGGGCTGGCCTCCATCATGCCCACGGAAAAGAAGCCCATGGTCCTCGTGGACGTGGGCGCCAACACCGACGTCAAGGCCTTCCACCTCTTCCAGTTCGGCATCATGGCCGACGCCCTGTGCCGCAACGTGCTCGGCTTCGAGCGCCCGCGCGTGGGTCTTCTGTCCATCGGCGAGGAGGAAGGCAAGGGCACCACGCAGGTCCAGGAGGCCTACCGCATGCTGCGCGGCTCCTCCCTGAACTTCGTGGGCAACGTGGAAGGCCGCGACATCTTCAAGGGCGACACGGACATCGTGGTCTGCGACGGCTTCGTGGGCAACGTCTGCCTCAAACTTTCCGAGGGGCTGGCCCATTCGCTCGGCCGCCTGCTCAAACGCGAGCTGACCTCCGGCTTCTTCTCCAAGGTCGGCACGATGTTCTCCATCGGCGCGCTGCGCCGCTTCAGGCGCCTTCTGGACTATGCCGAATACGGCGGAGCCCCCCTGCTGGGGCTCTCGGCCATCACCATCGTCTGCCACGGCTCGTCCAATGCCAAGGCCATCATGAACGCGGTGGACATGGCGGCCAATTTCGTGGCCAGCAAGGCCAACCAGGCCATGGCCGCGACCCTTTCCCAGAACTGCGACCTGACGCGCTTCACGCGCGGCAAGGCCGCCAACGGCAGCGGGGCCTGATCCCGAGCAGATACGATCATGAGCATGACCAACGCCTACATCCGGGGCACGGGCTTTCACGTCCCCGACCGCATCCTGACCAACGCCGACCTGGAAAAGATCGTCGAGACCTCCGACGAGTGGATCACGAGCCGCACCGGCATCAAGGAGCGCCACATCGCCGCCAAGGGCGAGGCGGCCTCCGACCTCGCCGCCGCGGCCGCGAAGAAGGCCCTGGCCGACGCGGGCATGGAGGCCGAGGAGCTGACCCACATCCTGGTCGCCACGGTCACGCCCGACTGCTACACGCCCGCCTGCTCCTGCCTCGTGCAGGCCAAGCTGGGCCTCACGCACCGCATCGCCATGGACCTGAACGCCGCCTGCTCCGGCTTCCTCTACGGCCTCGAGCAGGCGCGGGCCATCGTGGCGCTGAAGCCCGAGGCCAAGATCCTGCTCGTGGGCGCGGAGATCCTGACCAGCCGCACCAACTGGGAGGACCGCACCACCTGCGTCCTCTTCGGCGACGGCGCGGGCGCGGTGATCATCTCCGGCGAGCCGGCCCCCGGGACCGGAAGCGGCAGGCCCGCAGGCCGCATCCTGGACAGCCTGCTCTGCTCCGACGGCTCGGGCGCGGATCTCCTGGTCATCTCGGGCGGCGCCTCGTCCGAGCCCTACGCCACGGGCCAGGTGGTCGGCCCCAGCCACTACATCCGCATGAAGGGCCAGGACGTCTTCAAGCTCGCCGTGCGCAGCATGGAGTCCGTGTGCAAGGACATCCTCGCGCGCAACGGGCTGTCCGTGGACGACGTGGACCTGCTCATCCCCCACCAGGCCAACAGCCGGATCATCGAGGCCGTGGGGCGCAAGCTCGGCGTGGCCGCGGAGCGCGTGTTCATCAACGTGGACCGCTACGGCAACACCTCGGCCGCCTCGGTGCCCATCGCCCTGGCCGAGGCCAGGCAGCAGGGCCGCATCACGGAGGGCTCCCTGGTGCTGCTCACGGCCTTCGGCGGCGGCTTCACCTGGGGCGCGTCCCTGGTTCGCTTTTAATTTGCAGTCCAAGGCTTCTTGGGCTACATATTCCCGACTTTGCCAAGCGAGAAGAGCATGGAAACCACGCGACGCATCGCCGTAGTCACCGGCGGCTCCCGCGGCATCGGCAAGGCCTGCGCACTGGCGCTCGCCAGGGACGGCTTCGAGGTCGTCCTGACCTACGTGAGCAAGCCGGAGCTCGCCGACGAGACCGTGCGCGAGATCGAGAAGGCGGGCGGCACGGCCAAGGCCGTGGCGCTGGACGTCGGCGACCGCGCGGCCATCACCCAGTTTTTCAAGGACCTCAAGGACGAACCCCTGCACGTGCTCGTGAACAACGCGGGCATCACCAAGGACGGCCTCCTCATCCGCATGAAGGACGAGGACTTCGACCGTGTCCTCGACGTCAACCTGAAGGGCGCCTTCACGGGCCTGCGCGAGGCGGCCAAGCTGCTGTCCAAGCGCCGCGGCGGCCGCATCGTGAACGTGGCGTCCATCGTGGGGCTGATGGGCAACCCGGGCCAGGCCAACTACGTGGCCTCCAAGGCGGGCCTCATCGGCCTGACCAAGACCGCGGCCAAGGAGCTCGGCTCGCGCGGCGTGACCGTGAACTGCGTGGCCCCGGGCTTCATCGAGACCGACATGACCCGCGATCTTCCGCCCGAGCTGAAGGAATCCATGCTGAAGGGCATCCCGCTGGGCCGGTTCGGCTCCGCGGAGGACGTCGCCGAGGCCGTCTCCTTCCTGGCCTCCGACGCCGCCGCCTACATCACGGGACAGGTTCTTTCCGTGAACGGCGGCATGTACATGTAACATTGTTCGGCTACCACGCCGCAACCAACAAGCGCACAAGCATACCCCTGGAGGAATGAAAATGTCCGTCGAAGCAAAAGTCAAATCCATCATCGTCGACCAGTTGGGCGTTTCCGAGGACGAAGTGAAGCCCGAGGCCAAGTTCGTTGACGATCTGGGCGCCGATTCCCTGGACCTCACCGAGCTGATCATGGCCATGGAAGAGGAGTTCGACATCGAGATCGACGACGAGGAAGCCCAGAAGCTGATCAAGGTGCAGGACGCCGTCGACTACATCTCGTCCAAGCAGTAAGCAGCGCTTCCCGCTTCGATCCGGCACTGGGCGTCTTATGGCTGAAACGCCGTAGGACGCTCGTCCATTTTTCTGGAAACGGGACAAGAGAGGATCCACGATGCAGCGTGTTGTCGTAACCGGCCTGGGCGCGGTCTCGCCCCTGGGCAACGACGTGAAGACCAGCTGGGAGAACCTGCTGGCCGGGAAGAAGGGGGCAGGCCCCATCACCCGCTACGATGTGGAGAGGTTTCCCACCGACACGACCTTCGCGTGCGAGGTGCAGGACTTCGACGATTCGGAGTTCCTGGACAAGAAGAGCGCGCGCAGGCTCGAGCCCTTCACGCGCTACGCCATGTACGCCAGCCAGCTCGCCCTGCGGGACGCGGGCCTTCCGGCGCTCACGGGCGAGCTCGCCGAGCGCACGGCCGTGATCATCGGCGTGGGGCTGGGCGGCCTGCGCACCCTGGAGGACAACCACGCCACCATGCTGGAGAAGGGGCCGGGCCGCATCAACCCGTTCATGATCCCCATCCTCATCGCCAACATGGCCGCCGGCCAGGTCTCCATCGCCACCGGCGCGCGCGGCCCCAACATCTGCACCACCTCGGCCTGCGCCTCCGGGCTGCACGGCATAGGCGTGGCCTACACGGACATCCTGCTCGGCCGCGCCGACATGGCCATCGCGGGCGGCTCCGAGTCCACGATCACCCCCATGGCCGTGGGCGGCTTCAACGCCATGAAGGCGCTGTCCACGAACAACGCCGACCCGCTGCACGCCTCGCGTCCCTTCGACCGCGACCGCGACGGCTTCGTCATGGGCGAGGGCAGCGGCATCCTGATCCTCGAGTCCCTGGAGCACGCCCGCGCCCGCGGCGCGCACATCTACTGCGAGATCGCGGGCTACGGCGCGTCCGGCGACGCCTACCACATGGCCGCGCCGCCCGAGGACGGCTCCGGCATGGCCCTGGCCATGCGCGCCGCGCTGCGCGAGGCCAGGATGGCGCCCGAGGCCATCGACCACGTGAACGCCCACGCCACCTCCACCCCGGCGGGCGACATGTGCGAGATCAGGGCGCTGCGCACGGTCTTCGGCGACCACGCCAAGAAGCTGACCATCGCGGCCAACAAGTCGCAGATCGGCCACTGCCTGGGCGCGGCCGGCGCCATCGAGAGCGTCTTCTCGATCATGAGCCTGATCGAGGGCACGGCCCCGGGCACGGCCAACCTGGTGAACCCGGACGCCGAACTGGACCTCGACTGCCTGGCCGACGGCCCGCGCAAGCAGGACATGAACACCGTGCTCTGCAACTCCTTCGGCTTCGGCGGCACGAACTGCAGCATCATCTACAAGAAATTCGCGGAATAGCTCCGCGTGCACGGGGCGCTTCGGCGCCCCGCGACTGTTTCGACAACCCGCGACCGATTGCGGATCTGTGAAAGAGGTGCAGCCATGGAAGAACTGATCATGCGCGATCCCGAGCTGGCCCGGGCCATCGAGCTCGAGTGCGGTCGGCAGATGGGCAAGCTCGAGCTCATCGCCTCGGAGAACTTCACCTCCACGGCCGTGCGCCAGGCGCAGGGCTCGGTCCTGACCCACAAGTACGCCGAGGGCTACGCCCACAAGCGCTACTACGGCGGCTGCGAGTACGTGGACATCGCCGAGGACCTGGCCAACGAGCGCGTGAAGCGCATCTTCGGCTGCACCTACTCGAACGTCCAGCCCCACTCCGGCTCCCAGGCCAACATGGGCGTGTACTTCGCCACGCTTACGCCCGGCGACACGATCATGGGCATGGACCTCTCGCACGGCGGCCACCTGACCCACGGCTCGCCCGTGAACTTCTCGGGCAAGCTCTACAACGTCGTCTTCTACGGCGTGGACCCCGAGACGCAGACCATCGACTACGACCAGGTCCTGGCCCTGGCCAAGGAACACAAGCCCAAGCTCATCGTCGCGGGCGCCTCGGCCTATCCGCGCATCATCGACTTCCCCCGCTTCCGCGCCATCGCAGACGAGGTGGGCGCCATGCTCATGGTGGACATGGCCCACATCGCGGGCCTCGTCGCGGCCGGGCTGCACCCGACCCCCATCGGCCACGCCCACTTCACCACCTCCACGACCCACAAGACCCTGCGCGGCCCGCGCGGCGGCCTCATCCTCTCCGAGGACGAGAACATGAAGCCGCTCAATTCCAACATCTTCCCGGGCATCCAGGGCGGACCGCTGATGCACGTCATCGCGGCCAAGGCCGTGGCCTTCGGCGAGGCGCTGCGCCCCGAGTTCAAGGTCTACCAGAACCAGGTCGTGAAGAACTGCGCCGTGCTGGCCAAGGCCCTGACCGACGCGGGCTACAAGCTCGTCTCCGGCGGCACGGACAACCACCTGCTGCTCATGGACCTGCGCGACAAGGACATCACGGGCAAGGACGCGGAGATCGCGCTCGACAAGGCGGGCATGACGGTGAACAAGAACACCGTGCCCTTCGAGACCCGCTCGCCCTTCGTGACGTCGGGCGTGCGCATGGGCACGGCGGCGCTGTCCACCCGCGGCATGAACGAAGACGACATGCAGAAGGTCGCGGCCTGGATCGTCACGGCGCTCGAGAACACGACCAACGAGACCCGGCTTTCCCAGATCAGCGCCGAGGTCGAGGCCTTCGCCCGCCAGTTCCCGCTCTTCGCGTGGTAGACGCGGCAGAGGCGTCCGCCGCCCGCCCCGGGACCGCCTGAGGCCCGGGGCGTGCGGCAGCGCCCTCCCGCACGACGCACGGCCCGCCCCCGGACGACGGCGCGGCCGGAAACAGGTTCATCGGAGTACGTGACATGGACAGCAGGTTGCCCTGGCCCCAGTATTTCATGAAGATCGCCTTCATCGTGGCCGAGCGCAGCACCTGCCTGCGCCGCAAGGTGGGCGCGGTCGCGGTCAAGGACCGCCGCATCCTGGCCACGGGCTACAACGGCGCGCCCTCGGGCCTGGCCCACTGCCTGGACATCGGCTGCCTGCGCGAGAAGCTGAAGGTGCCGTCGGGCGAGCGCCACGAGCTCTGCCGCGCCCTGCACGCCGAGCAGAACGTCATCGTCCAGGCCGCCCGCCACGGCATCAGCATCGACGGCGCGGCCATCTACTGCACCACCCAGCCCTGCCTCATCTGCACCAAGATGCTCATCAACGTGGGCGTGCGCGAGATCTATTTCAGCCAGAGCTACCCGGACGAGCTCTCCCGCGAGATGATCCTCGAGTCGGGCATCGTCTTCGAGGAGCTGCCCTGTGCCGACTCCTGAGCAAGGCCCCCGAGCCGAAGCCGACCCGGACATTGCCGGGCGCGAGCGCTTCATGGCCGAGGCCGTGCGGCTCGCCCGGCAGGGCCTGGGCGCGACGGCGCCCAACCCCTGCGTGGGCGCCGTGCTGGTCCAAGACGGCGAGATCGTCGCCCGCGGCTGGCACACGGCCCACGGCAAGCCGCACGCCGAGCGCGAGGCCATCGCCGACGCGCGGGCCAGGGGCGTGGACACGGCCGCCTGCGACCTCTACGTGACGCTCGAGCCCTGCAACCACCACGGCAAGACCCCGCCCTGCACCGAGGCGGTGCTCGAGGCCGGGATCAGGCGCGTCTTCGTGGGCGCGGCGGACCCGAACCCGCGCGTGGCGGGCGGCGGCGGCGAATTTCTGCGTTCGAGGGGCGTCACGGTGGACATGGGCGTGCTCGGACAGGAGTGCCGGGACCTGATCGCGGACTTCCTGGCCTGGCAGCTCGAGCACCGCGCCTACTGCATCCTGAAGCTCGCCGAGACGCTGGACGGCCGCATCGCGGCACGGGGCAGCAGGGCGGAGCCCGAGGCCGTGAGCGGCCCTGAGTCGCACGCCCGGGTCCAGGCCCTGCGCGCGCTCGCAGGGGCGGTCATCGTGGGCGGGGGCACGCTGCGCGCGGACAACCCGAGGCTCACCTGCCGCCAGCCGGACCGCAGGCCCGACGCCCCCCAGCCGCTGGCCGTTGTGGTCACGAGGAGGCTCCCCTGGCCGGACGAGGAGCGCCACTGGCTGCTCATGCACCGCCATCGCGAGCTGATCTTCTGGACCTCGGAGGAGGCCGCGCGAAGCGACGCGGCCAAGGCGCTTGCGGCCAGCCAGGTGCGGGTCTGGGGGCTGCCCGAGGGGCCGCGTGGCCTCGCGCTTCGGAGCGGACTCGAACGGCTCTTTTCCGAATGCGGCGTGCACTACGCCCTGTGCGAGGGCGGCGGCCGCCTGGCCTATTCCCTGGCCGGCCAGGGCCTGGCCGACGAGACGCGCCTCTTCCTCTCGCCCCGCGTGCTCGGCGACGCCTGCGCCGTGCCCGCCTTCTGCGGCGGCTTCGCGCCCGAAGGCGCCGGGGACGCAGGCGACGCGCCCTGCATGGCGGGCGCCCTGCGCTTGCGCTTCTGCGGGGCCGAGCCGTCCGGCGAGGACATGATGCTGACGCTTCGCCCGCAGACGTTTGCCGCGCACGATCTTGCCCACAAGGAGGCGCTCTGATGTTCACCGGACTCGTGCAGGGGCAGGGGCGCGTGGAGGCCGCGCAGCGGCGCGGCGCGGAAACGCGCTTCCAGATCCGCCCCCTCTTCGATCTTTCGGACTACGTGCTCGGCGAATCCATCGCCGTGAACGGGGCCTGCCTTTCGGTGGAGAGCGTCTCGGGCGCCTCGTTCGCGGCCTACGCCTCGGGCGAGACCCTGTCGCGCACCAACCTCGGCAAGCTCCGCGCGGGCGACACGGTGAACCTCGAGCGCGCCCTGGCGCTGGGCGACCGCCTGGGCGGCCACATGGTCAGCGGCCATGTGGACTGCCTGGCCGAGGTCACGGAAACCGCGCCCGCGGGCGAATCGCGGCGCTACGTGCTGTCCTTTCCGGCCGAGCTCGGCATCTACGTGGTCGAGAAGGGCTCCGTGGCCCTGGACGGCATCAGCCTGACGATCAACGAGTGCGGGGCGGACTTCCTGTCCGTGAACATCATCCCCGACACGCAGCGGGTCACGACCATCTCCCGCTGGCAGCCCGGCTACCGGGCGAACATGGAGGTCGACATCATCGGCAAGTACGTCGCCAGGATGGTCGGCCCCTTCGCGGCCAAGGCGGCCGGGGCCTCCGGCCGGTCTTCGGGCCAGTCTTCGGACAAGTCCTCGGGCAAGCCGTCGGGCGGCCTGAGCGAGGCGTTCTTGCGCGAGCACGGCTTCTGAGCCGCGCGACCGTTTTTCCGTGCGCGTCCGGGGGCGTCCCGGCCGCGCCACTTTCAAAGCGGGGCGAATCCGTGTAAGGTTTTCGCCCGCCGTACGGCCGCCAGATCGGCCACGGATTTTTGGAGCCGACAATGAGCACGAAAGACTATCCCCTCTGCTCCCCCGAGGAGGCCATCGAGGAAATCCGCCAGGGGCGGATGATCATCCTCGTGGACGACGAGGACCGGGAGAACGAAGGCGACCTGACAGTGGCCGCCGAAAAGGTCACCCCCGAGATCATCAACTTCATGGCCACGCACGGCCGCGGACTCATCTGCCTCTCGCTCTCGCCCGAGTGGGTGGACAGGCTGAACCTGCCGCTCATGGCCAAGAAGAACGAATCCGGCTTCGGCACCAACTTCACCGTCTCCATCGAGGCGCGAAAAGGCGTGACCACCGGCATCTCGGCCTATGACCGCGCGACGACCATCCTCACCGCCGTGGCCGACGACGTACAGCCCGAGGACATCGTCTCCCCGGGCCACATCTTCCCCCTGCGCGCCCGCGAGGGCGGCGTGCTCGTGCGCACCGGCCAGACCGAGGGCTCGGTGGACCTGGCCATGCTCGCGGGGCTGAAGCCCGCGGCCGTGATCTGCGAGGTCATGCGCGACGACGGCAACATGGCCCGCATGCCGGACCTCGTCGAGTTCGCCAAGAAGCACGACATCAAGATCGCGACCATCGCCGACCTCATCGCCTACCGCCTGCGCTTCGGCCAGTACACGGTGGTCAAGAGCGGCGAGGCCCTGCTGCCCACCTGCCACGGCGGCGAATTCACCATCAAGGCCTTCGACTCCTCCTCGGACGGCCGCACGCACATCGCCCTGGTCAAGGGCGACATCAAGCCCGGCGAGCCGGTGCTCGTGCGCGTGCACTCCGAATGCCTGACCGGCGACGTCTTCGGCAGCCAGCGCTGCGACTGCGGCGGCCAGCTCCAGGCGGCCATGCGCATGATCGAGCACGAGGGCAAGGGCGTGGTCCTGTACATGCGCCAGGAGGGCCGCGGCATCGGCCTGGCCAACAAGATCAAGGCCTACCATCTGCAGGACCAGGGCATGGACACCGTGGAGGCCAACCAGAAGCTCGGCTTCCCGGCGGACCTGCGCGACTACGGCGTGGGCGCCCAGATCCTCGTGGCGCTCGGCGTCACCAAGATGCGTCTCATGACCAACAACCCCAAGAAGATGGTCGGACTTCAGGGCTACGGCCTCGAGGTCGTGGAGCGCGTGCCCATCGAGTGCGAGCCCTGCGCGCAGAACCTGGGGTATCTGATGACCAAGAAGGACAAGATGGGCCACCTTCTGCACCTGAAAAGCAACGGGGAGTAAATCATGCTGCACCTGAAGACCATCGAGGGCCAGCTCGACGCCAAGGGCCTTTCCTTCGCCATCGTGGCCGCTCGCTTCAACGATTTCGTGGTCGACAAGCTCGTCGGCGGCGCCGTGGACTACCTCGTGCGCCACGGCGGCGACAAGGAGAAGATCACCCTGTTGCGCGTGCCCGGGGCCTTCGAGATCCCGCTCACGGCCAAGCGCCTCGCGCAGAAGGGCGGCTACGACGCCATCATCTGCCTGGGCGCCGTGATCCGCGGCTCCACCCCGCACTTCGACTACGTGGCCGCCGAGTGCACCAAGGGCATGGCCCACGTCTCCCTCGAGCACGGCGTGCCGGTCGGCTTCGGCGTACTGACCTGCGATTCCATCGAACAGGCCATCGAGCGCAGCGGCTCCAAGGCCGGCAACAAGGGCGTGGAGGCCGCAGCCGCGGCGCTCGAACTCGTCCGCGTCCTGGAGCAGATCTAGATGTCCAAGAAAGGCGGCGCCAGGCGACTGGCCCGGTTGAAGGCCTTCCAGACCCTGTACGGTCTGACGTTTCCCACCGGACACTCCCTCGAGGGGCTCGAGAAGCTCTTCGCCGTGAGCCCGGCCTTCGTGGACCCCGAGCAGCTGCCCGGCGAGGCCGAGGAGCTGGCCGAGAAGGACCGCGCCTTCGCCTGGGAGCTGGTGCGCGGCGTCTACTCGAGCATGGCCGACCTCGACGAGGCCATCGGCAGCTTCTCCCAGCACTGGAAGATCAGCCGCATCGCGCGCATCGAGCTGACCATTCTGCGCCTGGCCCTGTACGAGATGCTCCACATGCCGGACATCCCGCTCAAGGTCTCCATCAACGAGGCCGTGGAGCTGGCCAAGGAGTTCGGCGACGGCAACTCCCCGAACTTCGTCAACGGCATCCTGGACGCTGCTGCGCGCGCCGTGCAGCAGGGCCAGTTCGGCCCGGTCAAGGCCATCTGATCCCCGCGCAACCCCGACCTACGGAAGAGTGAGCATGCGCTTCGGCAAATACGATCCCGAGGAAATCGAGACCAGGTGGCAGAAGGACTGGGCGGACAGGGACCTCTTCGTCGCCCCGGACTGCGCGGACAAGCCCAAGTACTACGTGCTCGAGATGTTCCCCTACCCCTCGGGCAAGATCCACATGGGCCACGTGCGCGTCTACACCATCGGCGACGTGGTCGCGCGCTACATGCGCATGAAGGGCTTCAACGTCCTGCACCCCATGGGCTGGGACGCCTTCGGCCTGCCCGCGGAGAACGCGGCCATCAAGCACGGCATCCCGCCCGCCTCGTGGACCTACGCCAACATCGCGGACATGCGCGCCCAGCTCATGCGCATGGGCTACTCGCTGGACTGGAAGCGCGAGGTCACCACCTGCCGTCCGGAGTACTACCGCTGGGAGCAGCTCTTCTTCCTCAAGTTCCTGGAAAAGGGGCTCATCTACCGCAAGAACTCGCCCGTGAACTGGTGCCCGGACTGCCACACCGTGCTCGCCAACGAACAGGTGGAGGACGGCAAGTGCTGGCGCTGCGACGCCGAGGTCCAGAACCGGGACATGGAGCAGTGGTTCCTGCGCATCACCGACTACGCCGAGGAGCTGCTCGACTGGCTCGACAAGCTCGGCGAGGGCTGGCCCGAGCGCGTGCTGACCATGCAGCGCAACTGGATCGGCAAGAGCCTCGGCTCCGAGCTCACCTTCCAGGTCGAGGGCATGGACGAAGGCGTGACCGTCTTCACCACCCGGCCCGACACCCTCTACGGCGCCACCTTCATGAGCCTCGCGGCCGAGCATCCGCTGATCGAGAAGCTCGTCGCGGGCAGGCCCGAGAAGGCCGCCGTGGACGAATTCTGCGCCAAGGTCCGCAACATGGACCGCATCAAGCGCACGGCCGACGACCTGGAGAAGGAAGGCGTCTTCACGGGCGCCTACTGCATCAACCCCGTGACCGGCGCGCGCATGCCCATCTGGGTGGCCAACTTCGTGCTCATGGGCTACGGCACCGGCGCGGTCATGGCCGTGCCCGCGCACGACCAGCGCGACTTCGAGTTCTCCGCCAAGTACAATCTTCCGCGCAAGGTGGTCATCCAGCCCGCCGAGGGCGGCCTCGCGGCCGACCTCATGGCCCAGGCCTACACCGAGCCTGGCGTGCTCGTGGACTCGGGCGAGTTCTCCGGCCTGCCCAACGAGGAGGCCAAGAAGGCCGTCACCGACCACCTCGCGGCCAAGGGGATCGGCAAGACCACGGTCAACTACCGCCTGCGCGACTGGAACGTCAGCCGCCAGCGCTACTGGGGCGCGCCCATACCCGTGGTCTACTGCGAGTCCTGCGGCATGGTGCCCGTGCCGGAGAAGGACCTGCCCGTGGTCCTGCCCGAGGACCTGCAGACCCTGCCGGACGGCCGCTCGCCGCTCACGGTCACGGAATCGTTCCTGCAGACGACCTGCCCCAAGTGCGGCGGAGCGGCCCGGCGCGAGACCGACACATTCGACACCTTCATGGAGTCCTCCTGGTACTTCATGCGCTACGCCTCCCCGACCGTGGCCGACGCGCCCTTCGACCGCCCCGCGCTGGACTACTGGATGCCCGTGGACCAGTACATCGGCGGCATCGAGCACGCCATCCTGCACCTGCTCTACGCCCGCTTCTTCGTGAAGGCGCTGCGCGACCTGGGCTACACGGCCGAGAACGAGCCCTTCAAGGCGCTCCTGACCCAGGGCATGGTGCTCAAGGACGGGGCCAAGATGTCCAAGTCCAAGGGCAACATCGTGGACCCCGGCGAGATGGTCGCCCGGCACGGCGCGGACACCACCCGCCTGTTCATGCTCTTCGCCGCGCCGCCGGAAAAGGACCTCGACTGGCACGAGACCGGCGTGGAGGGAGCGGGCAGGTTCCTGGGCCGCATCTGGCGCCTGGCCGAGGAGCTGGCCGACGTGACCGCTCCGAGCGTCGCCTGCGCCCCTGCCCCGTCCGCCATCGACGCCGCGGGCAAGGACCTGCGCCGCAAGGAGCACGAGACCGTCAGGAAGATCGCCGCGGACCTGGAGCGGGGATTCCAGTTCAACACCGCCATCTCCGCGGTCATGGAGCTGGTGAACGACCTCTACCAGGCCAAGGACGCGCTGAAGGAGACCGAGAGCGGACGCGCCGTGCTCTCCTCGGCCCTGGCCTCGGTGCTGACCGTGCTCTCGCCCATGACCCCGCACATCTGCCAGGAGATCTGGACCAGGCTCGGCAACCAGGGCCTCGTCTCCGAGCTGCCCTGGCCCGCCTACGACGAGAAGGCGCTCGTGCGCGACGAGGTCGAGGTCGTGGTGCAGGTCAACGGCAAGCTGCGCGGCCGCCTGACGGTTCCGGCCGACGCGGGCAAGGAGGAGATCGAGAAGCTCGCCTTCTCCGAGCCCAACGTGACCCGCCACGTGGAAGGCAAGACCGTGAAAAAGGTCGTGGTCATCCCTGGCAAACTGGTGAACATCGTTGTAGCGTGAGCCCATGCAGGAGGCGGTCTTGAACGTTGCCCCGGCGCCCGGCGCCGCCCCGCGCGGCGCCAGGATGAGGCGCGGCGGCTTCCCGCGCGTCCTCGCGGGGGTGCTGCTCGCGACCGCGCTCCTCGTCCTTCCCGGCTGCGCCCGCTACGGCTTCACGCCCAAGACCGCCAAGCTCGCCCTGCCGCCCGACGTGCACACCATAGCCATCCGCAAGGTCACGAACCCGACCATGTACACCTGGCTGCCCGCGCGGGCCATCTCGAACTACCGCGACGAGATCTCGCAGCGTGACGTACTCAAATGGACGGACAAGGAACAGGCCGACGCGGTCGTGGACCTGACCATCAAGCGCTTCTACATCCATACTTCGCTGCAGAACAAGCAGGAGGAGACCCTGGAGTACAGCGCCAGCGTGACCCTCTACGCGACCTACTACCGCCGCACGGACAACAGCCGCCTCTGGGAAGGCCAGGTCAGCTATTCCGAGGCCTACACCTCGAGCGACGTGCAGTCGGCCCAGGAGCGCGCCCTGGACGAAGCCGTCAGGCGACTCGTGGACCAGCTTTACAACGCCTACTGATCGGAGACCCACGCGACCATGACCCGCCCCGGATTCAGCTTCCTCGTCTGTCCGGACAGCGAACTGATCCGGCGCCGCGTCTCCGACATGCTCGAGGGCGCAGGGCTTTCGCGCCGCGTCTACTGGGGCGACGAGGAACTGCCGCCCGCCTTCTGGCAGGACCTCACGAGCCAGGGGCTGCTGGGCGGCGGCGCGGCCGTGGTCGTGCGCCGCGCCGAGGCCCTGCCCGTGCGCGAGCTCGCCCGCCTCTCCCCCGTGCTCGCGGGCTTCAATCCCTCGGCCTGGCCGCTCTTCTGCGTGGAGAGCGCCTGGGAGCGGGGCAAGCCGAAGATCCCCGCCGTCCTCAAGAAGCAGAAGTTCTGGGCCTTTGCCGAGAAGCAGGGCTGGGTCTGGGAATCCCCGGGGCTCACGGAACGCACCCTGCCCGACTACGTGCGCGCCTGGGCCGCGGACAGGGGCATCGCCGTCAGACCCGAGGCCCTGCAGGCCCTGGCGGCCTGCCTGCCGCCGGACGCCGCGGCCGTGGACACCGAGCTCGCCAAGCTCGAGCTCTCGCTGGGCGAGCGGCGCGAGATCGGCCCGAACGACCTCTCCCTGGTGGCCGCCGAGGCCTCCATGGATCCCTGGACCATGCTCGAATCGCTCATAGGCGGCCGCCTTTCCACCACGCTCTGGCGCGAGGTGCTGCGCGAGCGCTCCTCCTCCGACGGCCTGCTCTTCCCCCTCCTCGCGGGCCTCGTGCGCGAGGCGCGGCAGATGTGGATGATCATAAACGGCGAGAACAGCGGCCTGCCGGACTGGATGGTGCGCAAGAAGGTGCCCGCGGCCAAGCGGGCCGGGCCCGGGCGCGTGGCCGCCATCTTCGGCCTGGCCATGGAGGCGGAGCACGGCGTGAAGTCCGGCGAGCAGAGCGAGGCCCAGGCGCTCGAGCGCCTCGTGGCCGGGCTCGCCCGGCTCTTCGCCCCTGCTCCGCATGGCCCGACTCATGGCCCGACGCATGGCAGGACGGGCGGGGGCACGGGCCGCGGCGGGGGCGCATGAGCACGCGCCAGCCCCACTATCACGGCCACCGCCAGCGGCTGCGCGAGCGTCTGGCCCGCGAGCCCAGGCAGCTGGCCGACTACGAGATCCTCGAACTGCTCCTCGGCCTAGTCATCCGGCGCGGGGACACCAAGCCCCTGGCCAAGGAGCTGCTCGCCCGCCACAAGACCCTGCGCGGCGTCTTCCTAGCCGACCCGGCCGAGCTGCGCGACCTCGACGGCTTCGGCGACGCCACGGCGGACTTCTGGCTGCTGTGGCGCGAGACCTGGGCCAGGCTGCACGAGGCGCCCGTGGCCGACCGCGTGGTCATCCAGGGGCCGGAGAACGTGGCCGAGCTGGCCAAGGCCCGGCTAGGGCCCTACCGCCGCGAGGAGTTCTGGGTGGCGCTTGTGGACAACAAGAACCGCCTCCTGGCCTGGGAGCGCGCGAGCCAGGGCACGGTGGACCAGACCATCGTCTACCCTCGCGAGGTCTTCTCGCGCGCCCTGGAACTCAAGGCCAGCGGCATGGTCCTGGTGCACAACCACCCCGGCGGCGACCCCCGCCCCTCGGCCCAGGACGTGGAGCTGACGCGGCGCATGGTGCGCGCGGCCACGGACCTCGGCATGCGCGTGCTCGACCACATCATCGTCACGGACCACGCCTTCTACAGCTTCCAGCAGGAGGGCATGCTCTGATGCCCGAGGCGCGGCGCTGCATCGTCGAGGGCCTGGTGCAGGGCGTGGCCTTCCGCGCCTTCTCGCGCGACAAGGCGCGTTCCCTGGGCCTTTCCGGCTTCGTGCGCAACCTGCCCGACGGCCGGGTGGAGACGGTCTTTTCCGGCACCCCCGGGGCCATGGACGAGTTCGAGCGCTGGCTCGGCGAGGAAGGCTCGCCCTACGGCCGGGTGAGCCGGATCACCTGTGCCCCATACTCCCTGCCGGACGGGCTTCTCGGCTTCGAAATCCGTTTCTGAGCCCGCTCTTGGCGGAGTTTGGTCCCTGAAAGCGCTTATTTTTCCCCTCTCCCCCCTGTTTCCCCCTTTACGACCGCGCGAAAATGATTACTCTTGGTCATTCCCAGGGGCAGGGGCACCGTTTTTCCCGGCCGAGCCGACGAAAACCGTGCATACAGACCTGCGCTCCCTGGGGCTTCCCACACGCATGATCCCAGGAGGCTCACATATGGCAGACGAACGCACCTTCATCCTGCACGGCGCGGACGAAGATCTGCTCCAGGGCGGCGGACTGGCCGTTCCGGCCGAGGATTCGGCCGGAGACGACGGCGAGAAGGCCAAGCTGGACATCCCCACCGAACTGCCGGTCCTGCCGGTGCGCGACATCGTCGTCTTCAACTACATGATCCTGCCCCTGTTCGTGGGCAGGGAGAAATCCGTGCGCGCCGTGGACGCGGCGCTCAATTCCAACCGCTTCATCCTCATCCTCACGCAGCGCGACGAGGGGGTGGACGAGCCCGGCTCGGACGACCTCTACGACGTCGGCACCGTGTGCATGATCATGCGCATGCTGAAGATGCCGGACGGGCGCCTGAAGGTCCTGGTGCAGGGGCTGACCCGGGCGCGCGTCAAGAAGTTCGTGTCCGACGATCCCTACCACCTGGCCGAGATCGAGGTCCTTGAGGAGGGCGAGCTGCCCGAGACCTCCACCGAGGTGGAGGCGCTCATGCGCTCCTCGCGCGAGCAGAGCGAGAAGATCATGGCCCTTCGCGGCGTCTCGAGCCAGGACATCGCGGGCGTGCTGGCCTCGGTCGAGGAGCCCGGCCGCCTGGCCGACCTCATCGCCTCCAACCTGCGCATGCGCGTGGAGGAGGCCCAGCAGATCCTCGAGTGCACCGACCACGTGGACCGGCTGCGCCTCGTGAACCAGCAGCTCCTGAAGGAGGCCGAGGTGGCCTCCATGCAGGCCAAGATCCAGTCCATGGCCAAGGAAGGGATGGACAAGGCGCAGAAGGACTACTTCCTGCGCGAGCAGCTGAAGGCCATCCGCAAGGAGCTCGGCGACACGGGCGACGAGTCCGAGGAGTTCGACGAGCTGCGCAAGCTGATCGCCAAGGCGGGCATGCCCAAGGACGTGCGGAGCGAGGCCGAGAAGCAGCTCTCGCGCCTGGAGTCCATGCACCCGGACTCCTCCGAGGCCACGGTCATCCGCACCTACCTCGACTGGATGGTGGAGCTGCCCTGGAAGAAGGCCTCCAAGGACCGCCTGGACATCAAGGAGGCCCGGACCATCCTCGAGGAGGACCACTACGGCCTGCCCAAGGTCAAGGAGCGCATCCTCGAGTACCTTTCCGTGCGCAAGCTGAATCCGCAGATGAAGGGCCCCATCCTCTGCTTCGTGGGCCCTCCGGGCGTGGGCAAGACCTCGCTCGGCCGCTCCATCGCGCGGGCGCTGGGACGCAAGTTCCAGCGCATGAGCCTTGGCGGCATGCGCGACGAGGCCGAGATCAGGGGACACCGCCGCACGTACATCGGCGCCATGCCCGGCCGCATCATCCAGAACATCAAGCAGGCCGGGACGCGCAACCCGGTGATGATGCTCGACGAGATCGACAAGCTCGGCGCGGACTTCAGGGGCGACCCGTCGTCCGCCCTGCTCGAGGTGCTGGATCCGGAACAGAACCACACCTTCCAGGACCACTACCTGAACGTGCCCTTCGACCTCTCCAAGGTCATGTTCATCTGCACGGCCAACGTGCTGGACACCATCCCCGGCCCCTTACGCGACCGCATGGAGATCATCCGCATCCCGGGCTACACCGAGCAGGAGAAGGTGCGCATCGCCACGCGCTACATCTTCCCGCGCCAGGCCAAGGAGAACGGCCTCGAGCCGGGCGAGGTCAGGATGTCCGACCAGGTGCTCGCCAAAATCATCCGCGAGTACACGCGCGAGGCCGGGCTGCGCAATCTCGAGCGCGAGGTGGGCTCCGTCTTCAGGAAGCTCGCCCGACGCAAGGCCGAGGGCCAGAAGGGCCCCTTCCGGGTCACCGCGGCCTCGATCACCAAGCTCCTGGGCATCCCGCCCTTCCGCGACGAGCAGCACGAGCGCGACCTGCCTCCGGGCGTGGCCAACGGCCTGGCCTGGACCCCCTACGGCGGCGAGATCCTGCACATCGAGGTCTCGACCATGAAGGGCAAGGGCCGGCTCACGCTCACCGGCCAGCTCGGCGACGTGATGAAGGAATCCGCCCAGGCAGCGGTCTCGTGGGCCAGGTCCAAGGCCGAGACGCTGGGCATCGACCCCAAGTTCTCGGAGAAGATGGACATCCACATCCACGTTCCGGCCGGGGCCACGCCCAAGGACGGACCGTCCGCGGGAGTCACCCTGGTCACGGCGCTCATCTCCGCGCTCACGGGCCAGGGCATCTGCAGCGACACGGCCATGACCGGCGAGATCACCCTGCGCGGCCGCGTGCTGCCCGTGGGCGGCATCAAGGAGAAGATCCTGGCCGCCGTGGCCGCGGGCATGAAGACCGTGCTCATCCCGCGGGACAACGAAAAGGACCTCGCGGACGTGCCCGCGGAGCTTCGGCGCAAGATCGAGGTCAAGCTGGTGGAACGCATGAGCGAGGTCTGGCCCCTGGCCTGCGCCGCGAAGCAGGGCGCCCTGCCGCCCAAGGCGGGCGGGGCGACCAGGAAAGCCCCTGCCGAGGCTGCGCCCAAGGCTGCTGCCAAGGCGACTCCCAAGGCGGCCGCGAAACCGGCCAAGAAGACCGCCGCAAGCGCCGGGAAGAAGGCCAAGCCCGGACCTGCCGCATAAGGGCGGGCCACCCGACACAACCCACATCCGATACGAAGGGGAAGGCCGCACGGCCTTCCCCTTTTTGTCTTCAACTCCGCGCCCCTTCCGTGCTAGGCTTTGTCATGGAAACGCACCTTTCCCGGACGAGCCCGCCTCTCCCCAGGCTCCCTGGGCGGCGTCCAGCCCGGCTTTCCGGCATGTCTTCCGCCCGGCCTCCCCGGATCCCGCCCGTGACAACCCTGTGCAGGCAGCCGCGCAGCCCCTTCGGCCGCGCCGCCACGGAGTGACGCATGGACAAATATCTCTGCTTCCACGGCCATTTCTACCAGCCCCCGCGCGAAGACCCCTGGCTGGACACCATCCTGCCCGAGGGCTCGGCAGCGCCGGCGCTGCACTGGAACGCGCGCATCGCCCGCGAGTCGTACGCCCCCCTGGCCTGGGCGCGCCGCCTGGACGGCGCGGGCCGGATCGGCGACCTGCTCAACTGCTACGAATGGATGAGCTTCAACTTCGGCCCCACGCTCATGCGCTGGCTCGAGGGCCACGATCCGGCCGCCTACGGCCGCATCATCGAGGCCGACCGCCGAAGCGTCGAGCGCCTGGGGCACGGCAACGCCATGGCCCAGATCTGCCACCACGTGATCATGCCCCTGGCCTCGCCGCTCGACCGCGAGCTCGAGGTCGCCTGGGGCATCCAGGACTTCGAGCGGCGCTTCGGCAGGCGGCCCGAGGGCATGTGGCTCTCCGAGGCCGCGGCGGACACGGACACGCTGGAGGAGCTGGCCGCGAACGGCATCGCCTTCACCGTGCTCTCCCCGGCCCAGATCAAGGCCGTGGCTTCGCTCGAGAACGACGACTGGCGCGAGGTGCGCGAATGGGAGGTGGACATCACCCACCCCTACCGCATCGAGCTGCCGTCCGGCCGCTCCATCGCGGTCTTCTTCTACCACGGCCCACTGTCCCAGGCCGTGGCCTTCCAGGGGCTGCTCGCCGACGGCGAGCGCTTCTGGCAGCGCATGACCGAGAACCCCTCCTCCGGCCTGCGGGCCATCGGCACGGACGGCGAGACCTACGGGCATCACTTCCACTTCGGCGAGATGGCCCTGGCCTATGTCCTGGAGCAGGCGCGCTCCGGGCGCGACGGCTGGCGGCTGACCAACTTCGCGGCCTTCCTGGCCGAGCACCCGCCCCGCCTGCGCGCCCGGCTGCACGAGCCCTCCTCGTGGAGCTGCGCCCACGGCGTGGAGCGCTGGCGCTCGGACTGCGGCTGCACCACGGGCGACCACCCGGGCTACCACCAGAAGTGGCGCGCTCCCCTGCGCGCCGCCCTGAACGTGGCCCGCGAGGCGGCGGACAACCACTTCTTCAGCCGCGGGCCGGAGTGCTTCGGCGATCCGCGCAAGGCGCTGCGTGAATACGGCCGCGTGGCCGCGGGCGGGCTCACCGAGGCGGAGTTCGAGGCCGGATTCTTCAAGCCCGGCATCACCCAGGCCGGACGCGAACTCGGCTGGCGGCTGCTGGACATGCAGTGGCAGACCATCTCCTCCTTCGCCTCGTGCGCCTGGTTCTTCGACGAGCTTTCGCGCATCGAGCCGCTGAACGCCATGACCATGGCCCTTCGCTCCATGGAGCTCGTGCGCGCCACGGGCGGGCCGGACGTGGCGCCGCGCGTGGTGGCCGAGCTGCACAAGGCCCCCTCCAACCTGCCCGAGCTCGGCACTGGCGCGGACCTGTGGCGGACCCAGGTGGTCCTGCGCCAGGAGACCCCGGCGCGGCTCGCGGCCCAGGGGCTCATCCGCCTGTGGGCGCGCCAGGGCCTGCCCGATCCCGGGGAGATCGCCGAGGTCGCCTGGCCGGGCCTCTCCCTGGTCTTCACCCTGGACCCGTCGCTCGAGCCGGGCGAGCCCCTCTCGGGCAGCATGACCGTGGCCTGGCGGCTGCGCTCGGAGCGGCCGCTCTACCGCTGGCGCATGGTGCCGGACGAGCAGAGGAACCCGCTCTCCTGCCTCTTCGAGGTCGCGCCGGAGGGCGATGCCAAGTCCGTGGAAAGCTGCCTGCCGGGCCGCGACCTGCCCTGGAACAAGCGCCAGGCCCTGGCCGTGGAGTGGATAGAGCACGCGGAGCGCAGCGTCTGGCAGGAGACCGTGCTCGAGGCCGTGAGCGGCTCGCGACTCTTCATGCCCTGGCAGGAGGCCCAGACCGACCAGCCCCTGTCCGGCCGCTGGATGATCCACCTGCCCGCCCTCGGCTGGGCCTGGTGCCTGGGCCTGCCCGCGGGCGACGAGGGAGAGGCGGACATGGGCCGCTATCTGGCCGCGCGCCTGCCCGGCCACCCCGGGGCGCAGGCCCTGAAGGAGCGGCTGGCGAGCGAGATGGCCCGCCTGATCAAGGAGGAGGAGACTCCGCTCGAGGCCGTGTCCATGCTCTCCCGCGCCCGGGCCGTGGGCCTCTCGCCGGACCTCTGGCCGGTGCAGAACGCCCTGTGGGCCATGCGCGGCCGACTGGCACCGGGAACCGTGGCCGAGGTGGCCGCGGCCTTCGGCTTCATGGCCGGGGTGCTCTGAGAGACAGGCCCGATGCGCGAGCAGGAAACGGAGTTTTCCGCCGCGCGACATGCGCTAGCCTCTCTCCATGCGACCAGCAGGAGACGCTCGCCATGCATGCCATGAACGACACGGCGCTTTCACCGTTGCGCAGGGCCCTTGCCCTTGCGGCCTTTCTCCTCGACGCCCTGGCCTCCCGCTCCGGCCGGGCTGCCGCCCGGCTGCGGCGCCCGGGCGGCAAGACGCCCGAGGTGCCCGATCCGGACTTCTCCAAGGGGATGGGCATATGACGCGAAAAGAGAAGGACGCGCCCGCCGCCCCGCCCCTGGACGACGCCCGCTGGGCCCGTCTGCTGGCGCAAAAGCACGGTGCGGACGATCCCGGCGACGGCTTCGTCTACGGGGTCACGACCACGGGCGTCTACTGCCGCCCGGGCTGTCCCGCGCGCCTGCCGCGCCGCGAGAACGCCGTGTTCTTCGCAAACGCCGAGGCGGCCGAGGCCGCGGGCTTCCGCCCCTGCAAACGCTGCCGCCCGGACGCCCCGGATGACACGCTGCGCGCCGGGGAGGAGCGGAAGGCGCACGAGGCCGTGCGCCGCGCCCTGGCCCTGCTCGACGCGGCCGAGAGCCCGCCGCGCCTGGCCGAGCTCGCCGCCGCGGCCGGATGCAGCCCCTCGCACTTCCACCGCCTGTTCAAGAAGACGCTCGGCGCCACGCCCGGCGAGTATTTCGCCGCGCGCCGCCTGCGCAGGCTGCAGCAGAGCCTGGCCGCCGAGTCCTCGGTGACCGGCTCGCTCTATGCGGCGGGCTACGGCTCGAGCAGCCGCCTCTACGAGCGCGACGCGCACCTTCTCGGCATGCCGCCCAAGGCATACGGCGGCAAGGCGGCCGGGGGCGAGGGGCAGGAGATCGCCTTTGCCGCGGCCCGCACCTCGCTCGGCTGGGTCCTGGTGGCGGCGACACGTTCGGGCATCTGCAACGTGGAGTTCGGCGACGACCCGGCCGCGCTCGAAAAGGGGCTGCGCGAGCGCTTTCCGCGCGCCGTCCTGCGCGAGGACGAGACGGCCCTTTCCGCCTGGCTCGGACAGATCGCGGCCTTCGTCGAGTCCCCGGCCGGGAGCCTGGACCTGCCCCTGGACGTGGCGGGCACGCTCTTTCAGCAGAAGGTCTGGAAGGCGCTTCAAAAGCTCCCGCCCGGCACGACCGTGAGCTACGCGGAGCTCGCCCGGCTCATCGGCCGCCCGGGCGCGGCCCGCGCCGTGGGCCGCGCCTGCGGCGCGAACCGGCACGCCGTGCTCATCCCCTGCCACCGCGCCGTGGGCGGCAGCGGCAAGCTCGTGGGCTATCGCTGGGGCCTCGACCGCAAGCAGGCCCTGCTGGCCAGGGAAAAGGCGGCAAGGGACGCGGAAAAGGGCGTGAAACGAACGGAGGGCGCCTAGCGCAGGGCCATGGCCCAGGCGGCCGCGGGCAGGACGAAGCCGAGAAACAGGCAGATGCGGTCAAGCCGCGGCCCGGGCGGCCCCAGGCGGTGCGTCAGCCTGCCGATGGGCAGGCCGAGCGCGAGGCCGACGAGGAAGCCGAAGGCGTGGGCGCCGAGGTCCGTGTGCTGCCCGCCGCTGCCGAGCATGGCCACGAGGGAGAGCCCCGCGGCCAGGGGCAGGAAGCCGCCGCGAAGCCCGGAGAGAGGCCCGGCCATGGCGCGGAGCCCGGCGATGAGCCCGGCTGCGCCGAACACGGCCGTGGAGAAGCCGAGCGAGAGGTGGTCCGGCCCGAGCACGGCCGCGTTCACCAGATTGCCGAGAAATCCCGACACGAGCATGGCCAGCAGGCCGCAGCCGAGGCCGATCTCCGCGCAGAGCACGGCGCCGAAGATCGTGCCCACGCAGAGGTTGCCCAGGAGGTGGGCGGCGTCCGCGTGCAGCATGAGTGCCGTGGCCGCGCGCCACCACTGCCCGGCCATGATCTTGCCCGCGTCCGCGATCCCTGCGTTCTCCCAGGTGTGGGGATAGAGCCCGAGCCCGGGCAGGACCGAGCGGCTGAGCATGTAGGTGCTGATGAGCAGGAGCGAGAGGCAGAGCCCCACGGCCGCGAGGTCCAGGCGCGTGGCGGGCGGGGGCCGCAGGTCGTGCAGGTGCTCGCGGTTCTCCGCGATGTAGGCCGCGATCTCGGCCATGGCCCGGCCGTGCTCCTCGGCCGGGACGAGGATGTCCGCGCTGCGGCCGCTGCGCCGGGGCACGAAGGGCACGCCGCGCGCCTCGAGCACGAGCCCGAGCTCGTCGGCCGCGGCAAGGCCGAGCCCCCTGGCCACCGGCCGCCAGCCTTCCTGTCCGTGCTGCAAATTCTCCGAGCGTTCCGCAAGGGGGCCGTCGGCCTGGGGCAGAGGCGCGGGCGCTTGCCCCGAGGGCGTCTCCTCCCCTGCTTCGGGGCCGCGCCGCTCCGCGCTGCGCCGTGCCCGCCAGAGCAGGCGGGCCGTGTCGCGGCGTTCCCTCACCCTGCCCTCCCGAGCCTTTTCAAGCGGGTCCTCATGGTGTATGCCGGGGCCACCGAAACGACATACCGGAGCCCGCCATGAAAGGCATCCTGACCGTTCTGACCATCATCGTCTACCTGACCCTCATCGCCGGGGACTTCCTGCAGCGTCCCGACACGCTCTTCATCCCGGGCTCGATCTTCCTCTCCGGCGCCATCATGCTCGGCATCCCCTGGGCCTACCGCCGCTTCATGCACGCCACGCCGCTCGGCATCCTCGCCTCGGTGGGCGCGGCGCTGGTCCTGCTGGCCGTGATCGCCGGGCTGCTCCTGGCCTCGACCCCGCAGTCCATGCACCTCTACGCCAACCTGAGCCTCTTCGGGCTGAACGGCGTCTTCTGCCTCCTGGCCGCGGTCATCCTGCACCAGGAGCGTCAAGCCTAGGCAGCCTTTGGAGCCAGGCCGCGAACGCGGTCCTGGCGCGCTCCGCGTAGGCCTCCTTGCGCTTCTTCTTGGGCACCCGGCCCTCGAAGGCGGGCATGAGCCCGAAGTTCACGTTGCTCGGCTGAAAACCCCGCTTCGGATCGTAGTCCTCTGCGTCGGGCCTGAGATGCGAGAGCAGCGCGCCCAGCGCGCACTCGCGCGGCGGCCTGGGAAGCTCGACGCCCAGATGGCGCGCGGCCAGGACCATGCCGAGCCACAGCCCGCAGGCGGCCGACTCCAGATACCCTTCCACGCCCGTGATCTGTCCGCCCAGGAAGACCCCCGGCCGCGCGACGAGCTCCAGCTCCTCGGAGAGGACCGCGGGCGCGTTGACGAAGGTGTTGCGGTGGATGCTGCCGAAGCGCAGGAACTCGGCATTGCGCAGGGCCGGGATCATGCGGAAGACGCGGTCCTGCTCCGGGTACTTGAGCTTGGTCTGGAAGCCCACCAGGTTGAAGGCCGTGCGCTCGCGGTTCTCGGCGCGCAGCTGGATCACGGCGAAGGGACGCCTGCCCTCGTGGCCGGGCCGCGTGTCCGTGAGCCCGACGGGCTTCAGCGGTCCGAAGGCCAGGGTCATGGGGCCGCGCTCGGCCATCTCCTCCACGGGCAGGCAGCCCTCGAAGTGCACGGCCTTCTCGAAGTCGCGGCAGGGCACCTTCTCGGCCGCGAGCATGGCCGCCACCAGGGCCTCGTATTCCTCTTTCGTCAGCGGGCAGTTCAGGTAGTCGTCGTCCTCGGGCCGCCAGCGCGAGCCCCAGAAGGCGTGCTCCATGTCGATGGAGGCCGCGTCCACGATGGGCGCGATGGCGTCGTAGAAATAGAGCTCCTTCCCGCCCACGGCCTCGCGCAGCGACGCGGACAGCGAGTCGGATGCCAGGGGCCCGGCGCACACGGCCACGGCCTCGGCTCCAGCCAGGGCCGGGTCGTCCAGGGAGGGAATCTCGCGGCGTTCGAGGGTGATCAGCGGGTTGCGAGCGACCGCCTCGGTGACGCGCGCGGCGAACAGGGTGCGGTCCACGGCCAGGGCCTTGCCCGCGGGCACCGCCGTGGCGCGCGCGGCCTCCATGACCAGACTGCCGAGCGCGGACATCTCCTCCTTCAGAAGCCCCACGGCCGCAGCCGTGGGCTCGTCGGAGCGGAACGAATTGGAGCAGACGAGCTCGGCCAGGAGATCGGTCTCGTGGGCCGGGGTGCGGCGCTCGGGCCGCATCTCGAAGAGGGTCGCGGGAAGACCGGCGCGGGAGAGGAACCAGGCGCACTCCGCGCCCGCGAGCCCGCCGCCGATGACGATATAAGGCACATTGACCTCCGGACGTTTGCGGATCAGGAACAGGAGCTATACGACAGGAGCAGGGAAACGCAAGGAGCAGCCCATGCACGATTCGCGGCCGGATACCACGGGTGATACCACGGGAAATACCACCGGAAACGATCGCTTCACGCCTCTCACCCCGGCGCAGCACGAGCTTCTGGCCGCGGCCAGGGACGTTGCCGCGCGGGCCTATGCCCCCTACTCCGCCTTTCGCGTGGGCGCGGCCGTGCTGGCCGCGGACGGCCGGGTGTTCACGGGCTGCAACGTGGAGAACGCGAGCTACGGGCTTTCGCTCTGCGCGGAGCGCGCGGCCCTGGCCCGGGCCGTGGCCGAGGGGGTGCAACCGGGCGAGGTCGCGGGCGTGGCGGTCTGGTGCCTGGACGCATGCCCCGGGCCTGACGGCACGCTCCCCGAGGGCGCGGCCGCGCCCTGCGGCGCCTGCCGCCAGTGGCTGGCCGAGATCGCGCCCCGCGCCTTCCTGGTCAGCAACTCCCTGCCCGGCGCGGTCGCGGTGGCCGCGCTCCTGCCCTTCGGCTTCGGCCTGGAAAAGGGCTGATCCCTCTGTGCCTCACGGCCCGGGGAGCGTCGAGACGAGCCCGCGCACCAGGGGAGCCTGGCCTGCGTGCTCGTCTTCGAGCGTGAAGGCGGACTCGACGAGGGGCCGTGCGGCCGCGAGGCGCGCGGTGTCCGCGGCGCGCAGCTCGGCGAGCGGCGCGCCCGGCTCAACGAAATCCCCTTCCTTGGCGAAGAGCACCACGCCCGCGGCCGGGTCCACGGCCTCGCCGAGCAGGCAGCGGCCCGCGCCCAGGCGCACGCAGGCCCGGCCCACGGCCAGCGCGTCGCAGCCGTGCACATGGCCGCTTCGGGGTGCGGTCACGACCATGCGGTCGAGCGCCTGCGGCAGGCCGCTCGGCCGTCCTGCCCGCGGCTCGAGCGCGGCCGGGTCGCCGCCCTGGGCCGCGACCATGCGGCAGAAAAGCTCGTAGGCCCGCCCGGATTCCAGCACGCGCCGGGAAAGCCCGCGCGCCTCGTCCACGGACCAGGCCGCGCCCGCAAGAAAGATCAGCTGGGCCGAGAGCTCCAGCGAGAGCGCGCGCACGTCCTCGGCCAGGGGAGGCCGCTCGCCGCGAAGGATCGCGCAGGCCTCCTCGAGCTCCACGCCGTTGCCGCAGGCGGCGCCCAGCGGCTGGTCCATGGCCGTGAGCAGGGCCGTGACACGCACGCCCGCCTCGCGGCCTATGCCCACGAGCGCCTCGGCCAGCTCGCGCGCACGGGGAAGCTCCTTCATGAAGGCGCCCCGGCCGCACTTCACGTCCAGCACCAGGGCGTCGAGCCCCTCGGCCAGCTTCTTGGACATGATCGAGGCCGCGATGAGCGGGATGGATTCCACCGTGGAGGTCACGTCGCGCAGGGCATAGAGCTTCCTGTCCGCCGGGGCGATCTGTGCGCTCTGCGCCGCGATGCACAGGCCGAGCCCGCCCACCTGGGCAGTGATCTCTTCCGGAGAGAGGGCGGTGCGAAGCCCCGGCACGGCCTCGAGCTTGTCCACGGTCCCGCCCGTATGGCCGAGCCCACGGCCCGCGACCATGGGCACGGCCACGCCCGCGGCCGCGCAGATGGGGCCGACCAAGAACGACGTCTTGTCGCCCACGCCGCCGGTGGAGTGCTTGTCGCCCACGCGGGGGGCGGTCTTGCCCGGCCCCCCGCGCCACGCCAGGCGCAGGCCCGAGTCGAGCATGGCCCGGGTCAGGGCCGCGGTCTCGGCCGCGTCCATGCCGCGCAGGAACACGGCCATGAGCAGGGCGCTCGCCTGGTAGTCCGGGATCTCGCCGCGCACGTAGCCCCGCACGAACGAAGCGACGGCCTCCCCCCTGAGGGGAAGGCCGTCGCGCTTGCGGGCTATGAGTTCCAGGACGTCCGCGCAGTCCATCGCCTTGCGTCTCCCGGGGCCGCCGAACCTACTTGTTCTGCAGGTTGAGCGGCGTGTACGCGGGCTCGGGCGGCTTCTTGTCCGGGCTGTCGTAGTAGGGGTCGTAGTCCGGACGATCGCGGTACTGCAGGTAAAGGTCGCGCACGGCCACGTAGGGATCCAGGGACGCGGCCTTGAGCGCCTCGTAGTCGCCCATGCGCAGGCTCTGCTCGTTGACCTTCTCTCCCGTCCAGATGATCACGGGCCAGTACCAGGGCTTGATGTAGGTCGGCGGCCAGAGGAAGGAGTCGCCGATGTCGCCGAACGAGGAGCGGACGGTGTAGGGGCCGAAGACGGGCCAGATCACGAACGGGCCGCTGTCGATGCCCCAGGTCTTGAAGGTCTTGCCCAGGTCCTGGCGCGGCGGGTTCAGGTAGGCGTGGTCGCGGCTGCTGTTGACCAGGCCGCCCAGGCCGAAGACCGTGTTCACGAGGAAGCGCAGAAGCTCGCGGAACGAGTTCTCGAACTTGGCCTGGAAGAGGTCGTTCACGAAGCGGATCGGGAAGCGGATGTTGTCGAAAACGTTGGCGATGCCGATGCGCGCGGGCTCGGGAACCAGGATTGAATACCCCTGGGCCGCGGGCTTCAGCACCCAGAAATACATGCGGTCGTTGAACTGGAACATGGCCCGGTTGAAGCCCTCCCAGGGATCCGGGCGGGAGGCGGCGGGCGGAGCCTTCTCCCCTTCGGGGGGCACGTAGTTCCCCTCGAGGTCGGAGTCGTTGATGACCTTGGTCTGCTGCGCGCCGGTCGCGGCGTCGTTCTGGGTCAGGAGCACGGCCTGGTCGTCGAAGTAGCTGCGCTCGACCAGGCGCACGCCGGTCGGATCCACGCTCATGGCGGCGCCGGCGCCCGGAGAGAGGACCTCCATGGAGGCGGCCATCCGGGACTGCTGCAGCTCCCAGCGGGCCTCGGCCAGGCCCATGCTGGTGGGCAGCTCTGGCGCGTTGCCGTTCATGATCCGCACCCAGGTCATGCGACCGGGCTCGGGAGCGGCGGTGGGCGAATCCAGGGAGGCGGCCAGGGCGGGCAGCGCGGCGAGAAGCAGCAGGCAGCCCGCGACGACCGGCAGCACGATGCGGCGCATGGACGACATCGACGGCATCGACGACATCATGGAAGGTCTCCTACTGCTTGGCCCCGGACGTATCGCCGGTGGCTACTTTCTGGCGCAGGTCGTCGAGCATCTCCTTGGGAGACTTGTTCGACAGGATGTTGTTGAACTGGGTGCGGTAGTTCTGCACGAGACTCACGCCCTCGATGATCACGTCGTAGACGTGCCACGTTCCGGTGCGGTTGATGAGCCGGTAGGTGATGGGGATGTCCTTGTCCTTGGCCTTGACCACGGTCAGGACCTCCACCTGGTTCTGGTCCAGCTTGTTCTCGCCGGTGAACTCCACCTTCTCGTCGCTGTAGGCCTGGATGCGGTCCATGTAGGTCTTTTCCAGGAGCTGGCGGTAGAGTCCGACGAACTCCTTGCGCTGGGGCACGTCGAGCCTGTTCCAGTTGAGCGCCAGGGTGCGGCGCGAGAGCTCGACCCAGTCGAAGACGGTATCCGCGAGCGCGGCGAGCTTGTCGCGCTGCTCGGCCTTCTTGGACTCGGGCTTGTAGGCGGGATCGCGCAGCACGGCCAGGGCCTGGTCCACGAAGGTCTTCATGGTGTCCATGGGCGCGTCGGCGCGGGCCGCGAGCGGCAGGGCGAAGAGGATGAGGATCGCGAGGGCGATCGCGCGCTTGGCCATTGAGTCCCCCTTGGAACTACTGCGATTTTTCCACGTTGCCGAAGGCATACTTGCTGATCAGGCCTTCGATGTCCACTGCGGACTCGGTGTCGATGATGCGTCCGCCGGGCTTGATGTACTCCCCGGAGCCGCCCGGAGAGATGCTGACGTACTTGTCGCCGATGAGCCCGGAAGTCTTGATGGAGGCGATGGAATCGTCGGAGAGCTTGATGTCCTTGGCGATCTTCATGGTCACCACGGCACGCATGTCCTGCGTGTTCAGGGTGATGGACGACACGCGGCCGACCGGCACGCCCGCCATCTCCACGGAGCTTCCGGCGCGCAGCCCGGTGACCGAGGCGAACTCGGCCCTGATCGGGTAGTCGTTGCCGCCGATGACCTCCATCTTGCCGAGCTTGATGGTCAGGTATCCCACGCACAGGAGGCAGATGAAGACGAAGGTCCCCACCGCCAGCTCGAGATTCAACCTGTTGCTGCTACTCATTGTCCTTCTCCCCCGTCGCCGTGCCAGCCGCACTGCATGCGGCCCAGCAGGGTCGATCCGGCGCGGGCGCGCCGGGCCGCCTCGCGGCAGTCCACTGCGTCCAGGTCCGCGCGCCCGCCCAGCACCCCGACCGAGAGGTCGATGGATGCGCTCAGGCAGCAGCGGGCCGAACCGTCCTTGAGATCACGGGAAATATCCGTGAGGAAACGTTCCACTTCCTTGTCCTCGCCCCGCGGCAGGAGGCAGAGGAATTCTCCCGCCCCGGTGCGCGCGAGCAGCGCGTCCTTGCCCGCGTGGTCGCGGGCGAGCGAGATGCAGGCGTCCAGCACCTTGTGCGCGCCGATGTCCCCGGCCGAGGCCTTGACCCCGGCCATGTCCTCCACGGCCAGGAGCGCGGCGGGACGCCCGGCTCCGCCGTCCGGCTCCCCGGCCAGGGCGGCCGAGAGCTCGTGGCAGTCGAGAAGGCCCATGATCTCGTTCTCCAGGCGCTCGAGGCTGGCCAGGAACTCCACGGCCACCGAGTTGCCCGAGCGCTCGAGATCCACGGGGCTTCCCTGGAAGAGTATCTCGCCGCCCTCGAGGATGGCGATGCGGTTCGAGATGTAGAAGACGTCGGGCACGTCGTGGCTGACCATGATCGCCGTGAAGCCGAAGTGGCGCTGGTAGCGGCTGATCATGGCCAGGACCGCGTTCTTGCGCAGCGGGTCGAGTCCGGTGGTCGGCTCGTCGAAGAGCACGATCTCGGGCTCGCTGATGAGCGCCCGGGCCAGGGCCACGCGCTTCTGCATGCCGCCCGAGAGCTGCGAGGGGTAGCGGTCCGTGACGTGGGGCAGTTCGAGGATCTCGAGCAGGCCGAGCACCTTGCCGCGCACCTCGGATTCCGGCAGATGGCGCCGCTCGCGCAGGGGCAGGGCCACGTTGTCGAAGACGGTCATGGAGTCGAAGAGCGCGTTGCTCTGGAACATGTAGCTGACGCGCCCCTTGAAGGCCTTGCGCTCGCCCTTGTCCATCTTCGAGAGCGGGCGCCCCCTGACCAGGATCTCGCCCGAGTCCGGCTCCAGCAGGCCGACGATGTGCTTGATCATCACGCTCTTGCCCACCCCGGACTTGCCGATGATGGTCGTGATCTCGCCCTGGTGGAAGGTCAGGTCGACCCCCTTGAGCACGGCGTTGTCGCCGAAGCTCTTCCTCAGGTCGCGGAATTCTATGAGCGGCTCTGCCATGGCGCGCCTACATGAAGAAGGTGGTGATGACGTAGTCGCTGACCAGGACCATGACGCAGGAGATGACCACGGCCGTGGTCGTGGACAGGCTGACGCCCACGGCGCCGAAGCCGCGCGAGCGCAGGTGCGTGTAGTAGCCCTGGTAGCTGCACATGGTGGCCACGATGAGAGCGAAGATGAGCGACTTGACGAAGCCGCCGCTCACGTCCCGCAGCTCCACGGCGGACTGGATGCGGTACCAGTAGACTCCCGAGTTGACGCCGAGCAGGACCACGCCCGTGAGGTAGCCGCCGATGATGCCCACGACGTCGAAGAAGGCCGTGAGCAGCGGAAAGCAGAGGATGGAGCCCGCCACCTTGGGGCTCACCAGATAGCGCACCGGGTCGATGTCCATGGTGTCCAGGGCGTCGATCTGCTCGGAGATGCGCATCACGCCGATCTCCGCGGTCATGGCCGAGCCGGCCCGGCCGATGACCATGATCGCCGTGAGCACCGGCCCGAGCTCGCGGATGAGCGAGAGGGCCACGGCCGCGCCGAGCATGCCTTCCGAGCCGAACTTGACCAGCGCGTAGTAGCCCTGCAGGCCGAGGACCATGCCGGTGAACAGGCCGATGAGCAGGATGACGGACATGGAGCGCACGCCCACGAAATAGACCTGCTCCGTGCTGCGCACGAACTGCAGGGGGAGACGGAACATGGCCGCGCAGGCCCGGACCGAGAAACAGACGTAGCGCCCGGACTCGGTGACGAAGGAAAGGCCTTGGCGGCCGAGCCAGGCGATCGGTGCGGTGAGCATCACTTCGGACAACCGGATATATATTCCAAACAGTTTGATATATCTGCAGAAAACCTGCCCGTAACGGTCCCCTCGAGCCAGCCTCGAAGACCATCTATACCGGATGACAGTCGCACCTTATACGCCCTCTGCCGTGGCCTCGTCAAACCTTGGTCCACGGTTTTCGCGCAGCCGCAAAACGACGCTTCGGGAGTGCGCGTCCTCTGTGTCGCTTACCCTTCGGAGGGGATGCCGGGCCATGATATTTTCCCCCTCCGCCCGTCTGCGCCTTGCCGGGCGCCCCGGCCTGCGGTAAGCCGTGGGAAACGGACTTTCCGCCTCAGAAGGAGACACCTGCCCATGCATCCCGCAACCGCCCTCTGGCAGGACGTGGAGCGCATCCGCTCCACGGGCCCGCTCGTCCACAACATCACCAACTACGTGGTCATGAACTCCACGGCCAACGCCCTGCTCTCCATCGGCGCCTCGCCGGTCATGGCTCATGCGCGCGAGGAGGTCCAGGAGCTGGCGGGCATCGCCGGGGCCCTGGTGCTGAACATCGGCACCCTCTCGCCCGCCTGGATAGAGGCCATGCGCCTGGCCGGGGCCACGGCGCGCGAGCGCGGCATCCCCGTGGTCCTGGACCCGGTGGGCGCCGGGGCCTCCACCCTGCGCACCGAGACCTCCGCGGCCCTCATGACCGACGTCTCGCCGGGCATCGTGCGCGGCAACGCCTCCGAGATCATAGCCCTGGCCCAGGCGGCCTGCGGGCTTGCGGCCAAGGGGCAGACCAAGGGCGTGGACAGCACCCACGCGAGCTCCGAGGCCGTGGCCGCGGCGCGCGCCCTGGCCAGGAGCTTCGCCTGCGTGGTGGTCGTCTCCGGCGCCACGGACTACGTCACGGACGGCACCCGGGCCGTGGCCGTGGACGGCGGGGATTCGCTCATGCCGCGGGTCACGGGCATGGGCTGCACGGCCACGGCGATCATCGGCGCCTTCGCCGCGGTCAACACCTCGGGCTTCACGGCGGCCGTGCACGCCATGGGGACCATGGCCGTGTGCGGCGAGATGGCCGGAGCCGTCTCGCAGGGGCCCGGCTCCTTCCAGCAAAACTTCCTCGACGCCCTCTACGGACTCTGCCCCGAGGACGTGGAGGCCAGGTTCAGGGCGCGCGACGCCTGACACGCCGCTTCGGCAAGCACCCTCAAGGAGGCTTTATGGCCAGCGTCTGCATCGTCTACGGCAGCGAAACGGGCAACACCAAGAGCGCGGCGGAAATGATCGCCGCCGGACTCGGCAAGAGCGGCCACACGGTCAGCCTCGCCGACGCCGCCGTCACGGGCCCCGAATTCTTCGCGGCCCCCTGCGACGTCCTGCTCTTCGGCGTCTCCACCTGGGGCGCCGTCGACGAGGAGGTCACCGAGGACTTCAAGTCCTTCTACGAGGACATGGCCTCGGCCGACCTCAAGGGCCGCCGGGCGGCCGTCTTCGGCTGCGGGGACAAGGGCTACGACCGCTTCTGCAAGGCCGTGGACTTCGTGGAGCAGCGCGCCCGCGAGCGCGGCGCGGATCTTCTCCTGCCGAGCCTGAAGATCGACAGGAATCCCGCCCAGTCCACCGGGCTCGTGAACGAGTGGATCGCGCGCCTGGCCGCGGCCGTCTAGCCTGACGGCCCCCGGACGCCCCCGGGGCGGCGCCGTTTCCCGGACAGGGAGCGGCGCCGCCCGGGGACGCCCGTCCTGACATCCCCTGCGGGTGGCGCCTTTCGGACCCGTCCTTGCGGTCGATACCCGCCTGGGCTAGATTGCCTTCGGCGCTCAACCGCGCCGTTCGCCAGGAGGGGAACAGATGTCCCGGGACGCTTCCGCCGCCATACCCGTTCTCGCGGTCTTCGGCCTGTTCGCGGCCGCAGCCGTGCTTGTCGCGAATTTTCTCGGCCTCCTGTGGGCCGCGGCCCTGCTGGCCCTCTTCCTGGCCGCCGCCGGATTCTATCTCGCCTCGCGCCTGCGTGCGGCGCTCGCGCACGGCGAGGCGGTCCACGCCCAGGCCCTGGGCGAGGAGAAGGCCAGGACCGCGCAGCTCGAAAAGGCCTTGGCCGACTGCCCTCTGCCGCTGCTCCTGGCCGGGCCCGGCGGCGACGTGCTGCTCGCCAGCCGGGGAATGCAGGCCCTGCCGGGCGGCTCGGGGCGGGCCTCTTCCGTGCAGTCCCTCTTCAAGCCCGAAAAGGGCGAGGCCGCGGACCTTTTGCGCGACGCGGGCGACTTCAGGCCCGGGCTCATCGCGGGCACGCAACCGGTCGAGGCGGCTTCCGCGCCGCTGGAGAACGCGGGCGGCCGCCGCCTGGTGGCCTTCCGCGACCGGACCGCGCTCGTCGCGGAGCAGAAGCGCTTCGCCGAGCGGGAAAAGGGCTTTGCCGAGGCCGCCGGGGCCATGGTCCAGCTCGCGCAGCGCCTGGCCTCCGCCTCGGAGCTCATGAGCGCCTCGGCCGAGGAGCAGGCCGAAAACTCCCGCCGCCAGAAGGACCAGACCGACGCCGTGGCCCAGGGCGTGGACACCGTGTCCGAGGCCATCTTCGACGTCGCGGGCAACGCCTCCGGCGCCTCGGACGCCGCCGAGGAGGCCAAGCAGGCCGCCTTCGCGGGCGTGGACCTGGTGACCCGCGCTGTCAGCGGCAACACCTCGGCCTCGGAGGCCGCGGGCAAGCTGGCCGAGATCCTGCGCCGCCTGGACGAGCGCGCCGGGCGCATCGGCGACATCATCGGCGTGATCAACGACATCGCGGACCAGACCAACCTGCTGGCGCTGAACGCGGCCATCGAGGCCGCGCGCGCGGGCGACGCGGGCCGCGGCTTCGCCGTGGTCGCCGACGAGGTGCGCAAGCTCGCCGAGAAGACCATGTCCGCGACGCGCGAGGTGGGCGAGGCCGTGTCCGAGATCCAGACGGGCTCGGGCGAGGCCGTGACCTCCATGGAGGAGACCGGCCGCCGCGTGGAGGAGAGCACCGGACTCTCGGGCCAGGTGGGCGAGGCGCTGGAGAGCATCAAGCGCCTTGTGGAGGACGTGGCCGGGCGCGTGGGCCAGATCGCCCAGTCGTCGGAATCGCAGTCCGCGGCCGCCGAGGAGATCAAGCGCAGCACCGGGGAGATCGCGCAGATCGCGCGCGACGCCTACGAGGGCGCCGACCAGCAGGCCCAGGCCACCAAGGACCTGGCCAAGCTCTCGCAGGAGCTCCTGGGCCTTGCGCGGCGCATGGGCGGGGAGAACGGCGCGGGCGGCGCGGGCGGCGGAAAGGACGATTCGCGCGGCAAGATGAAGGGCATCCTGCCCAAGCTGATGCAGGACTACATCCGCCAGACCTACGGCGAGAAGGTCTTCGCCGCGATGGACAAGGAGATGGGCGGGCCCGTCTTCCTGCCCCAGGAGAGCTACCCCGACGGCGTCATCGCGCAGATGGCGGACATCGCGGCCAGGCTCACCGGCACGCCGCGCAAAAAGATCCTGCACGACCTGGGCTTCTTCACCCCGGGCCAGTTCGCCCGCTACTACAAGCAGTATTTCAAGGCCCGGACGCTGAAGGAGTTCCTGCTCGGCATGGACGCCATGCACGTGCGCATCACGCGCGACATGCCCGGCGTGCACCCGCCCAAGTTCACCTACGAGGACAAGGGCGACGTGCTGTTCATGAACTACCGCTCGCCCCGCGCCCTGTTCGACTACTTCGAGGGCGTGATCAAGGGCAGCGCGGCCCACTTCAAGACCGAGGTCAAGGTGGAGATGAAGCCCCTGGACGCCGAAACCACGCGCGCCGAGATCCGCTTCCTGTAGCCGCCTGCGGCCGCGAACGGCCCCTGCGCCTTACGCGCCGCCCACGGCGCGGCAGGCCCCGGCGTCCTCGCCCTCGGCCATGCGCAGCTCGTAGTCCCTGCCCCACTCGCACAGCTGGTGCAACACCGGCATCACGCTCTGTCCCAGGTCCGAGAGGGCGTACTCCACCCGCGGCGGGACCTCGGCGTGCACCGTGCGCAGCACGATGCCGTCGTTCTCGAGTTCGCGCAGCTGCTGCGTGAGCATCTTCTGGGTGATGCTCGGGATGCTGCGCCGAAGCTCGGAGAAGCGCATCACCCCGCCGTCGACCAGGCGGTAGAGGATGAGCGGCTTCCACTTGCCGCCGATGACGCGCAGCGCCAGCTCCACGACGCAGTAGTATTCATGGTTCCCCAGACGCTTGAGCACATGGCAGGATCCGCCCACGGCCGTTCCCCTTCTCGGTATCTTTTTGGTGACTATGCGACTTTTACGTTGCTTCTTGCTTTTTCTCTCCCAATGCCCCAAAAAATAGTCCGAGTCAAAAGCCGCCGGGGCGGATTCCCCCCCGGACGGCAAGCGCCCGGCTGGCGCGCTGCCCGGCACACCGGGCCACCCCGGAAGCAACCAAGGAGCAGACATGGAAATCCTCGACGCCCTGCACACCCGCCGCAGCATCCGCAAGTTCACCGCCGACCCGGTCGCGCCCGAAGACATCCGGACCATGCTCGAGGCGGCCATGATGGCGCCGAGCGCGGGCAACGCCCAGCCCTGGCAGTTCATCCTCGTCGACGACCGCTCCCTGCTGTCCAAGGTCCCCTCCTTCAGCCCCTACGCGGCCATGGCCGCCCACGCGCCGCTCGGCGTGCTCGTCTGCGGCGACCTCTCCCTGGAGAAATACCCGGGCTACTGGGTGCAGGACTGCAGCGCGGCCATGCAGAACCTGCTCCTGGCCGCCCACGGCCTGGGCTACGGCGCGGTCTGGACCGGCGTGACCCCCATGCCGGACCGCATCCGGGGCTTCCGCGAGCTGCTCTCCCTCCCGCCCCACGTCATCCCACTCGGCTTCGCGGTCGTCGGCCGCCCGGACCAGCAGCCCAAGCAGCCCGAGCGCTTCGACCTGGCCAAGGTGCACAGCAACGGCTGGTAGGCCGCAGGACACGGAGGTGACGCAATGGCGCGCGTGAACATCGGCACCGAGGCATTCCCCTGCCCCATGCAGACCGTGCTCGTGGGCACCATGGCCAAGGGCAGGGCCAACTTCATGGCCGCGGCCTGGTACACGCGGGTGAGCTACAAGCCGCCCATGCTGGCCGTGGCGGTGAACGCCCGCCACCTGACGGCCGAGATCCTGCGCGGTCAGGGCGAGGAGGGCGTCTTCAGCATCTGCTGTCCGGACACGGACCTGATGGCCGAGGTGGACTACGTGGGGCTGGTTTCGGGCAGGCGGGCGGACAAGTCCGGGGTCTTCACGGTGGCGCCGGGCGAGGCGACCGGCGCGCCGCTGGCCCTCGAATGCCCCCTGTGCGTGGAATGCCGCGTGGCGCAGGCCGTGCCCGTGGGCGCGGACATCCTTTTCGTGGGCGACGTGGCGGCGGTGTGGGCCGAGGAGGCATGCCTCACGGACGGCGTGCCCGATCCGGAGAAGCTCGACCCCCTGCTCCTGACCATGCCGGACAACCACTACCGCCGCATGGGCGGGATCGTGGGCCGGGCCTGGCACGAGGGCAAGGCGCTCAAGCGTTGAGCCGGGGAGGACGCGGGACGCGCGGGGAAGGGCGGCGCCGGAACTGTCCGGGCGCCGCCCCGCCGCCGTCCGCTACTGCGTGGAGTCCGAGCGCCGCTGCGCCGGAGAGGAGACGAGCTTGGCCTCGTACTCCTTGACTTGGGAGCTCTCGCGCCACTCGGCGTAGAGGCGCTCCCATTCCGTGAAGTCCACGGGATTCTCGTCGAGCATGGCCTCGTGGGACTGGTTCCACAGGCTGAAGAGGTACATCTCGATCTTGAAGGCCGGGGAGTCGAAGACCTCGGAGATGGTGCCTTCCTTGTAGACCATGCCGTCCAGGCGCGCGGCGATGAAGGAGCAGACCGCGGTCGTGGAGCGCTCCTGGTCGGTCTCGCGCTCGTTGACCATGTCCAGCAGTCCTTCGAGGTGGCTGTGGTTGGCCTGCACCTCGGCGACCGCCTCGGCGGGCACCTCGTAGACGAGCTTGCCGTCCTTCTCCTTCAGAAAATAGAAACGCATCCAGTGGTCGAAGCGCATCACCTGGGCTGCGTCGACAACCGCCTGCTTCAGGGGGGCGGCGGGTTTCTTGCTCTTGCTCATGTCGTTGCTCCTTGAACGCATTGGGGCATTGGCAGGTCGGCCACTATGTCCATGAGCGGCCCGGGCGTCAAGGGCGGGAAAGGCGGCCCCCAAGGCGGGCGAGCGGCGAGGAAGGCCTGTCAGACAGGGGCCTTGGCGCCGAAGCGGCCGAAAGCCACGATCAGCCCGGCGAGCAGGACCAGGAGCACGAGCCAGGCGGTCACGGCGTGCCGCGTGGCCCGCTTGGCGTTCTCCTTCTCCCACCAGGTGGTGGGCCTGAGCCCCTGGTAGAGGAAGGTCAGCACCCCGGCGAGGTTGATGCCCACCACGTTGACCGCGAACAGCCCGCCCGCGCCCAGGGCGAGGCCGAACTTGCCCGCGCCCAGGAGCAGGCCGCAGGCCACGAGCGGCGGCACCAGGGCCACCGCGACCATGACCCCGACCACCGCCGTGGCCATGCCCATGGTGTAGGAAAGGGTCCCGGCCATGCCCGCGGCCAGGGCCAGGGCGAGGTCGCCGAGCTCCACGGAGGAGCGCGAGGCGAAGACGTGGGAGCTCGGGTCCACGGGCAGGAAGAGGCCCATGAGGACCGCCACGAGAAAGGCCGCGACCACGCCGGAGAGGCCGCTCAGGGCTGCCTTGCGCGCCAGGAGCGAGTCGCCCAGGGTGGTGGCCAGGGCCAGGGCCACGTTGGGGCCGAGCATGGGCGCGATGACCATGCCGCCGATGACCACGGCCTCGCTGCCGCGCAGAAGGCCGATGGCCGCGACCACGGCCGAGAGCACGGCCAGGATGAGCGTGTTGCGCGAGGGCTTGGCCACGTCGTAGAGGTCGGAATACAGCTCCTCGCGGTGGATGCGCTGCGGCGCGGTGAGCCCCTCCTCGACCTCCTCCTTGAGATCTTCGGCGACCTCCTCGCCGCCCTCTCCGTTTCCGGCCTTTGCCTCCTTCTCCGCGGCCTCCTCCTCCGGCGCGATCAGCCGGGGGATGGTGGCCTCCACGGGATAGACCAGGATGCGCACGTTCTCCTTCAGGTCCCAGGTGTTCTCGATGGTGTCGGTGATCGCCTCCAGGCTCTCCACGTCGCGGATGGTCTTGACCGAGACCGAGTCGTCCTCGAGGAGGGAGACCCAGCGCACGTCGCGCTCGTGGTCCTCGCCGTTCTTCGTGATCTTCTCGAGTATCTCTTCGAGCTTGTCGCGCGGAGCGAGGATTTCGATCTGGCGCAGCGGCATGGGGCCTCCGGGGATTTTCTCCGTTCTACCCGCAAAAGGCGGCCGGGGAAAGCCCGAAGCGCGCCAAAGCCCGCACCGATCAGCAGCGAGGAGGCCTCAGTACAGATGGCAGCTGACGAAGCGGCCGGGCGCCGCCTCGTGCCAGACCGGGAACTCGTGCGGGCAGGGCGCGAAGGCCTCCGGGCAGCGCGGGTGGAAGGGACAGCCGCCCGGCGGGGCGAAGGGGCTCGGCGGCTCCCCCGCGAGCCGGATGCGGCGCCGCGCGATCGAGGGATCGGGCACGGGCACGGCCGAGAGCAGCGTCCTGGTGTAGGGGTGCAGCGGCTTTGCGAAGAGCTCCGCGCGCGGCGCGAGCTCCATGAGGCGGCCGAGGTACATGACCGCCACGCGGTCGCAGATGGCGCCGACCACCGAGAGGTCGTGGGAGATGAAGAGGTAGGTCAGGTGCATCCGCTCCTGCAGGTCGCGCAGGAGGTTGACGATCTGGGCCTGGATGGAGACGTCGAGCGCCGAGACCGGCTCGTCGCAGACCAGCAGCGAGGGCTCGAGCGCCAGGCAGCGGGCGATGGCCACGCGCTGGCGCTGGCCGCCGGAGAACTCGTGCGGGTAGCGCGCCGCGTACGCGGGCGTGAGCCCCACCAGGGAGAGCGTTTCGGCCACGCGCTCGCGCCGCTCGGCCGCGCCGCCCACGCGGTGCACGTCCAGCCCCTCGCGCACGATGCGGCCGATGGACATGCGCGGATTGAGCGAGGAATAGGGGTCCTGGAAGACCATCTGCACCTCGCGGCGGAAGGCCTGCGGCAGCGCGGGCCACACCGGGGAGCCGCGGAAGAGCACCTCGCCCGCGTCCGGTCGCTCGAGCGCCACGGCCACGCGGCCCAGCGTGGACTTGCCGCAGCCCGACTCGCCCACGAGCCCGAGCGTGCGCCCCTCCTCGAGGCTAAGGCCCACGTCCGTGACCGCCTGCACGGAGAGGCGCCTGACGCCCAGGGGACCCTCGCGCACCGTGTAGCGCCGGGAGACGCCCGCGAGTTCGAGCAGGGCGGCGGGGCCGGTCCCGGCGGCCGGGGGGGCGGCTTTTTCAGCTGCGTTCGCGGTCATGCGTCTCCCGTCCTCCTCAGGCGTAGAGCCAGCAGCGCACGCTGCGCCCGGAGCCGCCGCGCGGCGTGAAGTCCGGCGGGATCTCTGCCGGGCAGCGGGCGAAGGCGCGCGGGCAGCGGGGGTGGAAGGTGCAGCCCGTGGGCAGGGCGGAGATGTCCGGCACCGAGCCCGCGATGGGCGTGAGCCGCGCGCCCGGGTCCTCGAGGCTCGGCAGGGAGGCCAGCAGCCCCTGGGTGTAGGGGTGCAGCGGCTCGCGGAAGAGGTCGTCCACGCCCGCGCGCTCCACCACCCGTCCGGCATACATCACGGCCACGCGGCCGGCCGTGCCCGCCACCACGCCCAGGTCGTGGGTGATGAGCAGCACGGCCATGCCCCGCTCCTCGCGAAGCTTGGCCATCAGGTCCAGGATCTCGGCCTGGATGGTCACGTCGAGCGCGGTGGTCGGCTCGTCCGCGAGCACCACCTCCGGGCCGCAGGAAAGCGCCATGGCGATGACCACGCGCTGGCGCATGCCGCCGGAGAGCTCGTGCGGATAGCTCTTCGCGCGCCGCGCCGGGTTCGGGATGCCGACCTCGGCGAGGAGCTCCACGGCCCTTGCCGCCGCGTCGCGCGGGGAGAGCCCGAGGTGCAGGCGCAGGGGCTCGGCGATCTGCTCGCCCACGGTGAAGACCGGGTTCAGCGCGGTCATGGGCTCCTGGAAGATCATGGCCAGGTGGCGGCCGCGCAGTCCCTGGTACTCCTGCGCCGAAAGCCCCGCGAGCTCGCGTCCGGAAAAGAGTATGGAGCCCGAGGCCACGCGGCCGGGCGGCGGCACGAGGCCGAGGACCGAGAGCGCGACCATGGTCTTGCCCGAGCCGGACTCGCCGACCAGGGCCACGGTCTCGCCGGGCGCGAGGTCCAGCGAGGCGCCGTCCACGGCCGGGGCGGGGAAGGTCCCGGAGGCGCCGTCGCCGCGCGGCAGGTCGAAGACCGTGACGAGATCCTTCACGGAGAGCACGGGGGCGGCCGGGGCACGGGCGTTCATGGCCTGCTTGTACGTGCAACCGCGCGGCCCGGCAAGGCCGCGCGAGGCGGCGGGGATGTCCCGGCCGGGCCGGGCCTTGCCTTGCCCGGCGCGGGACTGTATTGCTTGTGCCCCATGGCACTCACACTCACGGACAACGAAAAACGGGCCCTGGCCATCCTGCAGCGAGACCTGCCGGACTGCGAGGAGCCCTTCGCGGCGGTGGCCGAGCGCTCGGGACTTTCCGAGCACGAGGTCCTGGCCCTGGTCAGGCGGCTCAAGGACGAGGGCGTCATCCGCCGCTTCGGCGCGACGCTCCGCCACCAGAAGGCGGGCTACGGCCACAACGCCATGATCGCCTGGTACGTGGAGGACGGCATGGACCCGGACGCCGTGGGCGAGGCCTTCGCCGCCCGGCCCGAGATCTCCCACTGCTACATCCGCCGCAACTGCCTGGACTGGCCCTACAATTTCTACACCATGATCCACGGCACCTCGCCGGGCGACTGCCTGCGCGTGGTCGAGGAGCTGGTGCGCGCCACGGGCGTCACCCAGTACGACGTCCTGGAAAGCGTGAAGGAACTCAAGAAGACGTCCATGGTCTATTTCGCCAAGGACGATGGAGAAGACGATGAGCCGCTCTGACGAACTGTTCGCCCAAGCCCAGCAACTCATTCCCGGCGGCGTGAACTCGCCCGTGCGGGCCTGCCGCAGCGTGGGCACGAGCCCCCTGTTCATCGAGTCGGCCAAGGACGCGCGCCTGCTCACCGTGGACGACGAATGGCTGGTGGACTACGTCATGAGCTGGGGCCCCATGCTGCTCGGCCACGCCCACCCCTCGGTCACCGCGGCCGTGGTCGCGGCCGCGGGCCGCGGCACGAGCTACGGCGCGCCCTGCACCTGCGAGGTGGACCTGGCCCGCGCCGTGGTGGACGCCGTGCCCAGCGTGGAGATGGTGCGCATGGTCAACTCCGGCACCGAGGCCACCATGAGCGCCCTGCGCCTCGCCCGCGCGGTCACCGGCCGCACCAAGGTGGTCAAGTTCAAGGGCTGCTACCACGGCCACTCCGACCCCTTCCTGGCCGAGGCGGGCTCGGGCCTGGCCACCCTCTCCATCCCCGGCACGCCGGGCGTGCCCGCCTCCACGGTGGCCGACACCCTGCTCGCGCCCTACAACGACCTCGAGGCCACGGCCGAGCTCTTCAAGGCCTCCGGCGAGGAGATCGCCTGCGTCATCGTGGAGCCCATGGCCGGAAACATGGGGCTCATCCTGCCCGAGCCCGGCTTCCTCGAAGGGCTGCGCGAGCTGTGCGACAAGTACGAGTCCCTGCTCATCTTCGACGAGGTCATCACCGGCTTCCGCCTCTCCTTCGGCGGCGCGCAGGGGCGCTTCGGCATCGTCCCGGACCTGACCTGCCTGGGCAAGATCATCGGCGGCGGCCTGCCCGTGGGCGCCTACGGCGGCAAGCGCAAGTACATGGAGCGCATCTCGCCGTGCGGCGACGTCTACCAGGCGGGCACCCTGTCCGGGAACCCGCTGGCCATGGCCGCGGGCCTGGCCACCCTGACGGCGCTGAAGAGCGCGGACTACGGCGCGCTCGAGGCCCGCACCAAGGCCCTGGCCGACGAGCTGGCCGCCATCCTGCGCGGCAAGGGGCTGCCCGTGACCCTGCACTGCATCGCCTCGGCCTTCACCATCTTCTTCACCGAAGGGCCGGTGCGCAACTTCGACGAGGCCAAGAAGGCGGACACCGAGCTCTACGCCCGCTACTTCGCGGCCATGCGCAAGGGCGGGGTCAACCTCGCGCCCAGCGCCTTCGAGGTCTCCTTCACCTCCTTCGCCCACAGCGGCGAGGACTTCGAGATCACCCTGGAGGCGGCGCGCAAGGCCGAGCTCTAGCAGAGCTCGAAGCCATGCCCGGCCCCGCCTCCCCCCTGGCCTACTGGGCCTGCACGGCCGAAGGCGCCGCCCTCGCGCGGCGCCTGGCCGCGCGCCTGCCCGGCCGCGTCCACCTGCCCGCTCGCCTGACCGCCGGTGTGCCCGCCGGTTTGCCCCAAGACGCGCGCGGCGCGGACGAGGAGGGCTACGACGAGCTCCTGCCCCTGGTGCGCGAGCGCTTCGCGCAGTTTTCCGGCCACGTCTTCGTCTGCGCCAGCGGCATCGCGGTGCGCGCCGTCGCCCCCTGCATCGGCAGCAAGGACGCGGACCCGGCCGTGGTCGTGCTGAGCCAGGACGGCCGCTTCGCCGTGCCGCTGCTCTCCGGCCACCTGGGCGGGGCCAACGCCCTGGCCCGCGAGCTGGCGGAAGCCACGGGCGGCCAGGCCGTGATCACCACGGCCACGGATCTTGCCGGCGTGCCCGCGGTGGACCTCCTGGCCAAGGAGCGGGACATGGCCGTGTGCGACCTCGCCGCGGCCAAGGCCGTGAGCGCCGCGCTGCTCGACGGCGGGCGGCCAGGCCTCGTGGACCCGCACGGCCTGCTCCTCGCGCCCGGAGACGCGCGCCTCGCCTTCTTCCGGCCCATGACCGCGGAGCAGGCCAGGAGCGAGCCCCTGGCCGTGCGGGTGGGCTGGCGGACGGACGATTCCGCGCCCGGCCACCTGCTGCTCGCGCCGCGCGTGCTCTGCGCGGGGCTCGGCTGCCGCAGGGGGGCCGGAGCGGACGAGATACTGGACTGCCTGCGCGGCGCGCTCGCGGACGCGGGCCTGGCCGAGCAGGCGCTTTGCGGTCTCGCCAGCGCCGACGTGAAGGCGGACGAGCCCGGGCTCGCCGAGGCCGCGCGACGCCTGGGCCTGGACCTGACATTCTTCCCGGCCGAGGCGCTGGCGGGCGTGGACGTGCCCACTCCCTCGGCCCGCGTGCGGCAGGCCGTGGGCACGCCGAGCGTGGCCGAGGCCGCGGCCCTGCTGCTCGCGCGATCCTTCGGAACATCAGAGGAACTGCTGTGCACAAAGAAGACCTGTCCCCGAGCGACCGCGGCCGTGGCCCTGGCCCGACCCAAGGCGGCGACGGAGCATCCCCGATGACGCCCGGACGCCTCTTCGTGGTCGGGCTCGGCCCCGGCGATCCCCGCCTGCTCGCCCCGCAGGCCCTTGCCGCGCTCACGGCCGCGCAGGTGGTCGTGGGCTACGCCACCTACCTGGACCTCCTGCCCCCGGGCCTGCTCGACGGCAAGGAGGTGGTGCGCGGCCGCATGATGGGCGAGGTGGAGCGCTGCACGCAGGCGGTCGAGGCCGCCGCGTCGGGCCGCGACACGGTCGTGGTCTCGAGCGGCGACGCGGGCGTCTACGGCATGGCCGGTCTGGTCCTCGAGATACTCGAGGCGCGCGGGCTGCTGGACAGCGTGCCCTGGGAGGTGGTGCCCGGCATCCCGGCCCTGTGCGCGGCCGCGGCGCTCCTCGGCGCGCCGCTCATGCACGACTTCGCCGTGATCAGCCTCTCCGACCTGCTGACGCCCAGGGAGCTCATCCTGCGCCGCGTGGAGGCGGCGGCCGCGGCGGACTTCGTGATCGTGCTCTACAACCCGCGCTCCAAGCGCCGCCGGGACATCCTCTCCGAGGCCCTGGCCGCCGTGGCCCGGCACCGCGCGCCGCAGACGCCGCTGGGACTCGTGCGCAACGCCTGGCGCGAGGGGCAGGAGACGGCCGTCTTCGCCCTCGCCGGATTCGACCCCGCCAGGGTTGATATGCTCTCCATTTTGGTGATAGGAAACGAAACTACACGCGTGATTGCGACCGCGCAGCCCGGGGGAGGACGGCAGATCATGCTGACCCCGCGTGGCTACGGAAAGAAATACGAGATAGGATAGCCCAGGCGGATATCCGCCCGGGGCTGGGCCGGCACAGGCACCCGACCCGGACTTCCACTCTCGCTTCAGAATGGGTGAAGGGCCGCAAAGCCCCGTCCTTGACGGGTTCTAGGCCTTGCACTAACGTGTGGCATGTGAATTGTGGAACGTTCAGCATGGTTATGGAAGGAGGTTTCAAGGCATGAGGAAACACATCATTGTCGGCCTGGCCGTGGCGGCCCTGCTGGCTTTGGCGCTGCCGTCCATGGCGGCCCCCAAGGCTCCGGCTGACGAACTGGTCGCGCCCCCCGCGGGTGCCACCCTGACCCAGGGTCAGGTCATGTTCTCGCACAAGACGGGACATGCGTCCTACGACTGCAAGACCTGCCACCACACCTGGGACGGCAAGGGCGAGCCCACCAAGTGCTCCAGCGCCGGCTGCCACACGGACATGAAGTCCAAGAAGGGCGGCGGCTCGTTCTACGCGGCGTTCCACGCCCCGCAGAGCAAGAATTCCTGCCTGGGCTGCCACAGGGAAGCCAAGAAGGCCGGCAAGGCCAAGGCCCCCACGTCCTGCACCCAGTGCCATCCGAAGAAGTCCTAGAGCGCTTCGGCACTCCAGAGGGGGCTGCCGCACGGCGGCCCCCTTTTTTTCCTCACGCCGTCGCGCCTGGAGGAGATAATGCCCAAATCGTCCACTGACCTCTCCTCAGACGACATCATCGAGCTCACCGACCTCATCGAGCCCGGCGACCTGCCCGCGGACTCCGGCAACTCGGCCGACGCCGACCTCGACGACCTCCTCGGCGGAGGCGGCAGCGACGACGTCTCGCTCGACGATCTGCTCGACTCGCCCAGCGCGGGCAGCGACCTCCCCGGCCTCGACGACCTGGACATCCCGGCGAGCGGAGGCGAAGGCAAGAACGCCGCGGGAGAGGGCATCGACGTGGAGGGACTGGACGACCTTTTGGCGGACATGGACGGCGGCTCGTCCAAGGCCCCGGCCGAGGACGACCTCGAGGCCATGCTCGGCGCGCCCTCCGCGGGAGGCGGCGGCGACGACCTGGACGACCTGCTGGCGGGCCTGGACGACGAGGCGGCGCCCGCTGCCCCGGCCAAGCCCAAGGCTCCCTCGTCGCAGGACGACATCGACGATCTCCTGGCGAGCCTTGACGACGGCGCGCCCGACGAGGCGGCAAAGGCCCCCGGCGGCGCGGACGACGGCCTGGACGACCTGCTGGCCGGACTCGACGAGCCTGCCGCCGAAGAGGCGCCCGCGGCCGCGGACCTTTCCGCGGACATTCCCGACATTTCCCCTGAGCCCGAGGCCGAGGAGGCCGTCGCGGCCGAACCCGCGATGCCGCCCGAGATGCCCGAGGAGGCGCCCGCCGCCTCGGCGGCCGCTCCGATGAACGCGCCTGTCGGCGACGACGAGATCGAGGCACTTCTCGCGGCGCAGAAGGCCGGACAGGACGAGGCCCTGGTCGCGGCGGGCGGCGAGCCTGCCGAGGAGCCCGACTTCGCGGCGGACATCGACGCCCTGCTCGAGGCCGAGGAGGCGTCCTCCGCGGAACCGGCCCTCGCCGCCGCGGACGAGGCCCTTCCGGAGAGCGATTCCGACGTCCGGGAGCTGGACGCCCTGCTGAGCGACCTCGACGCCGACGCGCCCGAGGTTTCCGAAGAGCTGCCCGCCGATCTGACGACGGTCATGGCCGAGGCCGGAGAGGAAGAGGGCCTGCTTGAGGCCGAAGGCGACCTCGCAGGCGAGTTCGACGTGGCCCCGGGCCAGGACGTCATGGCAGGCGAGGACCAGGCGGCGACGGCCACGGCCATGGCGGGCGCGGCCTTCGGCGGCACGGCCGCCGAAGCGGCGGCCGGACAGGACGCCCCCCTCGCCGCGGCCCTGGACGAACGCCTCGGCACCCTGGAAAGCAACCTCGAGGCCCATCTCGAGGACGCGCTGCAGCGCATCCTCGACGCCAAGCTGGACGACTTCGCGGCCGCGCTCAAGGCAAGCATCAAGGCCGAGATCATGCAGGACATCGAGCGGGCCATCCCGGCCGCGGCCGCGCGCATCATCCGCGAGGAGATCGCCGCCCTGGCCGAGGCCCTGGACGAGGACGAGGAATAGACGGGGACAGGAAGATCCCTCGGCCCCGTCTACGGGCTCTCCACCGATACGCCCTTTCGAGCGGCCGCTTGCGCGGCCGCTTTTTTTTCGGCGTCCGGCAGTCAGACATGTGGCCCGGACGCCGCACGCCCGGGCGGGCCCGGCAGCCCGGCTCGACTTCGCCCCGTGGCCGTGCTACGAGGCGCGAAGCAAAAAAAGCGGGGGTGGCTGATGAGGTTTCTCCCGCTTTACCCGCCCCGCGCCCTGTCCGACGGTCGGTCAGGCCATTTCCCCAGGGCGGGTTTTTCGTTCGGGAGGCTTCATGGACAAGGAACGCCAGCTCGCCCTGCAGGTGGCCAAGGAAATAGTGGTCAAGTTCATCGAGGTGCAGCGCATCTCTCCGGCGAACTTCACCGACCACTTCGCGCCCATCTACCGTGAGGTCCTGCGCACGCTGACCGCCTCCGCGCCCATCGGCTCCCTCGGGTCGGTCGCGGACGAGGCGGACGACGCGGACGGAAAGGACGCCTAGCCCCGTGGCCGAGGACCGCACGAGCCCGCGCGAGGCGGGCGAGGCCGACCACGGACGCCGCGTCGCCTCCATGTTCGGGCGCATCGCCCGCTGGTACGACTTCCTGAACCATTCCCTGTCGCTCGGCCAGGACGTGATCTGGCGCCGCCGCCTGGTGCGGCGCCTGCGCCTGCCCGAGAACGGCATGCTCCTGGATCTGGCCTGCGGGACCATGGACGTGACGCTCGAGGCCCTGCGCCAGTATCCGGGCGCGCGCGTGGCCGCGCTCGACTTCTCCGGCCCCATGCTGGCGCGCGGCCGCGACAAGGCCGCCGCCGCGGGCAAGGCCGCCGTGGTCGTGCCCGCCCTGGCGGACGGCCGCTGCCTGCCCCTGCCCGACGCCTCGGTGGACGCCGCCTCCATCGCCTTCGGCATCCGCAACATCCTGCCCCGCGAGCAGGCCTTTTGCGAGATCTTCCGCGTGCTCAGGCCCGGCGGCAGGCTCTGCGTGCTCGAGTTCGGCACCGGCAAGGCGCGCATCTGGAAGGGCGTCTACAACCTCTATCTCGACCGGCTCCTGCCCATGGCGGGCCGCCTGGTCTCGGGCGACGCGCAGGCCTACCGCTACCTGGCCGACACCATCCGCGCCTTCCCGAGCGCGCGCGAGCTGGCTGCGGAGATGACGGCCTCGGGCTTTTCCGAGGTCTTCTGGCAGCCCTTCCTCTCGGGCATCGTCTATGTGCACGTGGCGCGCAAGGCGCCGGAGGCGGCGGGCTAGAGCGGCACGGGGCCGGACGGGTCCTCAGCTCCGGACGAGATAGATCAGCAGCAGGCCGCCGAGCATGGCCGTCATGCCCAGCATGCGCAGCATCATGGGCGGCCGTGTCGCGAGCTGCAACAGGACGCGCGGCATCTTTTCGGCCCACAGGAAATACGGCAACCCCTCGAAAACGAAGGCCAGTCCCAGGGCCGTGAGCACGAGCTTCCAGTCGATCTGCATCTCTGCCGTTTACCTGCGCCGCCATCCCCTGTAAAGGAAACGCAGGAATCTCATTACTCCCCGAGGAGAAGACGACACGATGGTCACCTTTGACGATCTGAAATCCCGCCGCACCCCCCTGGCAGTCGTGGGCCTGGGGTATGTCGGCCTGCCGTTGGCAGTGGCCCTTTCCCGCCATTTCGAGGTCATCGGATTCGACATTTCCGAGGCCCGGGTGGCCGAACTCAAAGCCGGCGGGGACCGCACGCGCGAGGTCGCGCCCGAGGCCCTGGCCAAGGCGAACGTGGAGTACACGAGCGACGTCGCGCAGCTCAGGCGCGCGGGCGTGGTCATAGTGGCCGTGCCCACCCCCATCGACGGGCACAGGAGCCCGGACCTGACGCCCGTGTGCGGCGCCTCGGTCACCGTGGGCAAGAACCTCGCGCCCGGCGCCATCGTCTGCTACGAATCCACGGTCTACCCCGGCCTGACCGAGGAGGTCTGCGTGCCGCTCCTCGAGCAGCACTCCGGGCTCGCCTGCGGCAAGGACTTCTTCATCGGCTACTCGCCCGAGCGCATCAACCCCGGCGACAAGGTCCACACGCTCGAGACCATCGTCAAGGTCGTGGCCGGGCAGACCCCCGAGGTGCGCGAGCTCCTGGCCCGCGTCTACGGCTCCGTGGTCAAGGCGGGCATCCACCTGGCCTCGAACATCAAGGTGGCCGAGGCGGCCAAGGTCATCGAGAACACGCAGCGCGACCTGAACATCGCGCTGATGAACGAGCTCTCACTCATCTTCCAGCGCCTGGGCATCGACACCCTGGAGGTGCTGGAGGCCGCGGGCACCAAGTGGAACTTCCTGCGTTTCTCGCCCGGCCTCGTGGGCGGCCACTGCATCGGCGTGGACCCCTACTACCTGACCTTCAAGGCCGAGGAGATCGGCTACCACCCCCAGGTCATCCTGGCGGGCAGGCGCATCAACGATTCCATGGGCAAGCACGTGGCCGAGACCTGCGTGAAGATGCTCATCAAGAACGACTGCTGCCAGATCGCCAAGGCGCGCATCGGCGTCCTCGGCCTGACCTTCAAGGAGAACGTCCCGGACCTGCGCAACACCCGGGTCACGGACATCATCGCCGAGCTGCACGAGTACTGCCCCAACGTCCTGGTGCACGACCCGCACGCCGACCCGGCCGAGGCCATGCACGAATACGGCCTCAGCCTCGCGCCGCTCGAGGAGATGCACGACCTCTCCGCGATCATCGTGGCCGTGGGACACGCCGAATACCGCTCCCTGTCCCTCGAGGCCCTGCGCGCCATGTTCGCGCCGGGCGCCGTGCCCCTGATCCTGGACGTCAAGGGCATGCTCGACCGCACGGCCCTCTCGGCCCAGGGCTTCGCCTACTGGCGGCTCTAGGCCGAGGAGAGGTCCCCGCACCGTGAGCCTGCTCGTCGCCTGCGCCACGCGCAAGGAGCTGGCCGCCGCCCTGGCGTATGCCGCGCCGCCGCCCCTGCCCGAGCAGGGGCGGCCGACGCGGGCCAGGATATTCGACCGCGACTGCCTGCTCCTCGTCACCGGCGTCGGTCCCCTGGCCGCGGCCGTGCACATCGCCCGGGCGCTCGGCGGCCGCGCGCACGCGGACGACGCGCCGACGGGCGTGCTCTGTCTGGGCGTGGCCGGGGCCTACGATCCCTCCTCCCTGCCGATCAAAAGCCTCGCGGCCGTGTCCGAGGCCCGCTTCGCGGATTTCGGGCTGGCCACGGAGACCGGTATCGACCCGCGCGGCATCGGCTTCTCGCAGGGAAGCCTCGACGGCCGAGCGGTCTACGACAGCCTGCCCCTCGATCCGGTCGGCGCGGCGCGGGCCATGGATCTTCGCCTCGATCCCTCCTGGCCCCGCCTGCCCTGCCTCACGGTGTGCGCGGCCAGCGGCACGCCGGGCACGGCCGCCGCGAGAGCGCACCTTTGCTGCGCCATGGAGGACATGGAGGGGTTCGCCGCCGCCTACGCGGCCGCCGCGGCCTCGCTTCCCTGTCTCGGCCTTCGCGCCGTCTCCAACCGCGTGGGCGCCCGCCCGCCCGAGGGCTGGGACCTCGACGGGGCGCTCGCCGCCCTGGGCGAGGCCTTCGCCGCGCTCATGGCCCGGCCGTGAGGGGGTTTTGCCCTCCGGCGCGGCGCGGCCCGGCCGCACTTAGGGCTTGCCCGACCCCAGCCTCTCGGCTAGGATGCCGCGCGACATGAGTCCTCACGCCGAGCGTCTGGCCCGCGAACTGACGGCCATCGAAACCTTCCTGCGCGACGAGACCGAGCGTCTGCCCGCGCTGGTCCGTCCCGTTGCCGCGCACGTCCTGGCAGCGGGCGGCAAGCGCTTCCGTCCCATGCTCACCGTGCTCTTCGCCCGCCTCCTGGGGCTCGAGGGCGACGGCGTCTACCCGCTGGCCGCCTCGCTCGAGTTGCTGCACTCCGCCACGCTGCTGCACGACGACATCCTGGACGGCGCGCGCCTGCGCCGCGGCAAGACCGCGGCCCACCTCGAATTTTCCCGCTCCGAGGCCATCCTCGCGGGCGACGCCCTGCTGGCCCTGGCCAACCGCCTGGTGGCCGACTACGAGGTCCCCCGCCTCGTCTCCGTGCTCTCCGAGGCCGTGCTGCGCACGGCGGTGGGCGAGATCGCGGAGATCGCGGCCAGCCGCGAGCTCGAGCTCTCCGAGGAGGGCTACCTCGAGATCATCACCGGCAAGACCGCCTACCTCATCCAGGCCGCGACCAGCGTGGGCGCCATCGCGGCGGGCGCCCCGAAGGACGCCGTGGAGCGTGCCGAGAGCTTCGGACTGAACATGGGCATCGCGTTCCAGCTCGTGGACGACGCCCTGGACTACACCTCCTTGCCCGAGGTCAGCGGCAAGCCCGCGGGCTCGGACCTACGCGAGGGCAAGCTGACCCTGCCCCTGCTCTTCTTCCTCTCCTCGCTGCCTCCCGCCGAGCGCGCCGGGCTGCTCGGCCGCATCAAGGACAAGAGCCTTGCCGAGGCGGACGTCGAGGAGATCGTCGGACGCATCCGCGCGGAGGGCCACGCCGCCGCCACGCGCGAACGTGCCGCAGCCTACGTGGCCGACGCCGCCGAAGCCCTCTCCGGGCTGCCGGGCGGCTGGGCCGCGGACGTGCTGTCCGATTCCCTGCAGTACGTCCTGGCGCGGCAGAAATAGCCCGCACGCGTCCGTCCCCCTTTCGGGCGGCAGCGCGGCGGGAACCGAACGGACGCATGAGCGAGATCGTCGCCAGCCTGACCGAGTGCCTGAAGGCCACATTCCCGCCGGTCACCCCCCTGCTCATCCGCGAGGTGGTCAAGGAGGAGCCCGACTTCGAGTCCATCGCCAGGATCATCGGCATGGACCCGGCGCTCACGGCCATGGTCCTGACCCTGGTCAACGCCCCCTACTACGGCTTCTCCCAGAAGTGCACCGACCTGCAGCGCGCCGCCGTGGTGCTCGGCACGCACGAGATCCTGAAGCTCGCCCTGGCCGTCTCCTTCCACAAGGCCCTGGCCCCCTCGGGCAAGAACAGGCGGGGCGCCGCCGCGGACAGCTTCGCGGGCTGGCGGATGATCGTCTGGACGGCCATCGCCGCCGAGCTGATCGCCGAACGGCTGGCGCCCGACAAGATCTCCCTGGCCTACCTCTGCGCCCTGCTGAAGGACCTCTCGCTCCTGCTCATGCGCTGCATCCTGCCCGAGGCCCTGCCCGGGGGCGGGGACATGACCCAGGGCGGAGGCCAGGCCGCGGCCGAGGAGAAGGCCTTCGGCATGCAGCACGGCGCCTTGACGCAGCTTCTGCTGGCGCAGTGGGAGATCCCCGCGGACCTGTGCGAGGGCATCCGCCACCACCACGACATGCAGGGCCTCGCCGAGCACCAGCCCCACTGCCGGGCCATCATCCTGGCCACGCGCTGGTCCGAGCTCGAGCACGGCCCGGGCCGCGACCCTCTGGCCCTCATCCGCTTCGAGCTCCTTCTGCGCGCCCAGCTCGGCATCGACGAGGCCGGGCTCGAGGAGCTGCGCCGCCGCTGCGTGGACCGCTTCCGCTCCATGCTCCAGACGCTCGGCATCGCCGAGGAGGAGCCGGACGAGCGCCTCTACCGCCACAGCCTGCAGGAGATGCAGCGGGCCTATTTCCTGAGCATGGAGGTGCAGGAGACGCAGGGCGGCATCGCCTCGCTGGCCGCCACGGTCTTCCGCCAGCTCAGGCTGAACTTCGGCCGGACCGAGGCCGAGCTGTGCGTCTACGCCCCGGAGGGCACGAGCTGCACCCTCTACGCCATGCGCGAGGGCCGGGTGCTTCCGGAATCCACCGTGCTGCCGGTGCAGGACAAGGTGCCCTGGAACCTTTCCGGAACGACCTTCCGCCTGGCCGCGGACGGCCGCGAGGTCGGCGCGGTGCGCCTTGCACCCGGGGAGCGCGGGGAGGCCGACGAGGCGAGCCTCGGGCTCTATTTCCGCTTCCTCTCCTCGGCCCTCGCCCGCTACCTGGGCAGCCGCGCCCTGCTCGAGCGCAAGGCCCTGCTCCTGGACCAGCTTCCCATGGCCGTGGCCCGCACGGACCGGGCAGGCCGCCTGCTGGACGGCAACGCGCCCCTGCGCGCCCTGCTCGGCCTGTCCAGCCTTCCCACGGGCACCGCGCTCCTCGACCTCCTGGCCGAGCGGCTGCGCATCGGCCGCGAGCAGGTCTGGCGCGACTTCCCGTCGAGCCCGCGGCGCACGATCTCGAACATCTACTGCGACGAGTCGGCCGAGGACGGGTCGCGCTACCGCTGCCTGTACCTGTGCGCCCACAAGGTGGCCGCGGCCGAGGGAGAGGAGATCGTCTTCCTGGTCGAGGACGTGACCGAGATCGGCGACCTCGAGGCCCAGGCCCTGCGCGAACGCGACTTCATGGCCGCCCTGCTGGCCTCCATGCGCGACCTCGTGCTCACCGTGGACGCCGCGGGGACCATCACCTACTGCTCGCCGCGCTGCGAAGCGGCCCTGTCCGGCCACAACCTCTTCGCCATCTCCAAGCCCACGGGCGCCTACACGGGCAAGTGGGACGCCTCGGTGCTCGCCGAGCATCCGGCACCGATCGAGGTCCAGCTGACCACCGGCAGGGAGGGGATGCTGACGCTCGAGCTCATCATCTCCCGCCTGGGCGGCGACGGGCAGCGCGCCTTCCTCATCGTGGCCCGCGACACCGGCGCGGTGCGCCGCCTCGAGGAGAAGCTGAAGATCCAGGCCATGTACGACGGCCTGACCGGGCTCCTGAACCACTCGCAGTTCCAGGGCGTGCTCGAGCGCGAGACGCAGCGCTCACGGCGCACCGGCCGCAGCCTGGGCCTCGTGTTCATGGACCTGGACGGCTTCAAGCGCATCAACGACCACAAGGGGCACCAGGAGGGCGACGCCATCCTGCGCGGCCTGGGCCGCATCCTGCGCCAGCACACGCGCCGGGGCATGGATTTCCCCTGCCGCTACGGCGGGGACGAGTTCGCCGTCATCTTCACCGAGATCACGCCCAGGCAGTTCGCGGGTCTGGCCGCGCGCCTGGAGAAGATGGTGGCCGAGGCCTTCGGCGGCGAGGTCGGCGTCTCCATGGGCCTGGCCATGCTGAAGCCCGACGAGCAGGCCGAGGACATCCTGCGCCGCGCCGACCGCGCCGCATACGCGGCCAAGGCCCGGGGCGGCCACCGGATCGTCCTGGCGGAGTAGCCGGCCGCGGCCTGCCGGCCGGGCTTGCCGAGGACCGCCGAAAAGGGGCCCCGCCCGGCGCGGCCGAAATCCGGCGCGCGGCCGGACACGGCACTTTATTCCCGGGGCCGCATCTGCTATCCCCTGCCCCATCGACGCCGCATCCAAGGAGACCGTCATGCTGTTTCGCGTCCACGTGGCTCTGAAGCCCACCGTCATCGACACCCCCGGCCGCAAGGCGGCCGCGGCCGTGAAAAACGCCCTGGGCCTGGACGTGCGCTCGGCGCGCATCGTCAAGGTCTTCACCGTGGAGGGCCTCACGGCCGAGCAGGTGGAGACGGCGGTCGCGCGCGGCGCGCTGCACGACCCGGTGCTGCACGAGGCCTCGCTCTCCCCCCTGGCCTCGGGCTACGACTGGCTGATCGAGGTCGGCTTCCGCCCCGGCGTGACGGACAACGAGGGACGCACGGCGCGCGAAACCCTGGCCGTGGTCCTCGGCCTCCCGCCCGAGGCCGCGCGCGGCCTCTCCGTGTACACCTCGACGCAGTATCTCTTCTCGGGCGACCTTTCGCGCGAGCAGGCCGGGCACATCGCCACGGACCTTTTGGCCAACGAGCTCATCCAGCGCTACGAGCTGCGCGCGGCGAGCGAGGGCGCGGACATCGAGCCCAAGGCGGCCGAGGTCACGGCCCAGGGCGTGAGCGAGGTTGCGACCATCGATATTTTCGCCATGAGCGACGCCGAGCTCATGGACTTCTCCCGGGCCAACACCCTGGCCCTCAGCCTTTCCGAGCTGCACGCCATCCGCGACCACTTCGCCTCGGACGAGGTCGTCCGGGCGCGCGCGAAGCTCGGCATGCCGAAGCTCCCCACTGACGCCGAGATCGAGATCCTGGCCCAGACCTGGTCCGAGCACTGCAAGCACAAGATCTTCAACGCCCGCATCACCTACCGCGACGAGGAGAGCGGCGGCGAGGAGGTCGTGGACAGCCTGTTCAAGACCTGCATCGCGGCCTCCACGCGCGACGTGCGCGCGGCCAAGGGCGAGGACGACCTCTGCCTCTCGGTCTTCAAGGACAACGCCGGCGTCTTCCGCTTCACGGACGAGGTCGCGGCCTGCGTGAAGATGGAGACGCACAACTCGCCCTCGGCCCTGGACCCTTACGGCGGAGCGCTCACCGGCATCGTGGGCGTGAACCGCGACCCAATGGGCACGGGGATGGGCGCCGAGCTCATCTGCAACACGGACGTCTTCTGCTTCGCCTCGCCCTTCCACGAGGCCGAGCTGCCCCCCCGCCTGCTGCACCCCCGCCGGGTGCTCGAGGGCGTGCGCGAGGGCGTGGAGCACGGCGGCAACAAGTCCGGCATCCCCACGGTCAACGGCTCCATCGTCTTCGACGAGCGCTACCTCGGAAAGCCCCTGGTCTATTGCGGCACCCTTGGCCTCATGCCCATGGAGCTCCAGGGCCGTCCGGCCTACGAGAAGTACCACCAGGCCGGGGACGCCGTGGTCATGGTCGGCGGCCGCATCGGCAAGGACGGCATCCACGGCGCGACCTTCTCCTCGGAGGAGCTGCACGAGGGATCGCCCGCCACGGCCGTGCAGATCGGCGACCCCATCACCCAGCGCAAGATGTACGACTTCCTCATGCGCGCCCGCGACATGGGGCTCTACAGCGCCATCACGGACAACGGCGCGGGCGGCCTCTCCTCGAGCATCGGCGAGATGGCCGAGGCCACGGGCGGCGCGCGCATCGACCTCGAAAAGGCCCCGCTCAAGTACCCTGGTCTGCGCCCCTGGGAGGTGCTCCTCTCCGAGGCCCAGGAGCGCATGAGCCTGGCCGTGCCCCCAAAAAGCCTGCCCGAGTTCCTGAAGCTCGCGGGCGAGATGGACGTGGAGGCCACGGTGCTCGGCGAGTTCACGGACTCGGGCTATTTCCACGCCACCTGGGGCGAGACCCCGGTGGCCTGCCTGGACATGGAGTTCCTGCACGAGGGCGTGCCCCAGATGGAGCTTTGCGCCGTGTGGAAGGCCCCCCGCGTCGAGGCCTCCCCCCTGCCCGAGGTCGCGGACCAGGGGGGGCTCCTGCGCCGCATGCTCGGCCGCCTGAACATCTGCTCCAAGGAGTACGTGGTCCGGCAGTACGACCACGAGGTCCAGGGTGGCAGCGCGGTGAAGCCCTTCGTGGGCCTGTGCCTGGACGGCCCGGCCGACGCGGGCGTCATCCGTCCGGTACTGGAGAGCGAGCAGGGCCTGGCCGTGTCGCACGGCATCTGCCCCAAGTTCTCCGACTTCGACACCTACTGGATGATGGCCGGCGCCCTGGACGAGGCCGTGCGCAACGCCGTGGCCGTGGGCGCGGACCCCGACCGCATGATCGGCGTGGACAACTTCTGCTGGTGCGACCCGGTGCAGTCCGAGAAGACCCCGGACGGCGAGTACAAGCTGGCCCAGCTGGTGCGCGCCAACCGCGCCCTGGCCCACTTCTGCCGCTCCTACGGCGTGCCCTGCATCTCGGGCAAGGACTCCATGAAGAACGACTACACGGGCGGCGGGGCCAAGATCTCCATCCCGCCCACGGTCCTCTTCTCCGTGGTCGGCATCGTGCCGGACGTCTCGAAATGCCTGACCTCCGACTTCAAGCGGGCCGGTGAGCGCATCTACCTGCTCGGCGCCACCGCCGCGGAACTCGCGGGCACCGAGCTCGCCCAGGAGCTGGGCCTTGCGGGCGGCGCCGTGCCCCAGGTGGACGCCCTGGCCGCCCAGGCCCGCTACCGCGCCCTGTTCACGGCCGCGGGCAGGGGGCTCGTCAGCGCCTGCCACGACTGCTCCGACGGCGGCCTTGGCGTGGCCCTGGCCGAGATGGCCATCGGCGGCCGCATGGGCGCCGCCGTCGACCTCGACGCCGTGCCCGCGCCGGGCGAGCCGCTCTCCGACCTGGCCCTGCTCTACGCCGAATCGCACAGCCGCCTGCTGGTCACCGTGCCCGAGGACAAGGCCGCGGACTTCGAGGCCCTGTTCGCCGGGCAGGCCGCGGGACTCCTCGGCCGCACCACGGACGACGCCGCGGTGCGTGTGGCGCGCGGCGGCCGGGAGCTCTTCGCCGAGCCCGTGGACGGGCTGGCCCGGGCCTTCAAGGCCACGCTCGACTGGTAGACAGGACGGGGCCGGCCCGGCCGGCCCCGTTCCGCCCCGGAGTCCGTCCCGACTCCACCGAAATCCCCCCGAAATCCCCTCCGGAGAGGCGAAAATCCCGCCGATGCTTTGACCTTTCTCCGGAAAGGTTATAACTTTTTTCAACCATTTTTTCCGGCGCGTATCGCTGCAACCGATCAGCGAGGAGGGGGGTCTTCCGTGAGCTGTCGCCATCTCACCCTGGTCCTTGGGCTGGCCGTCTTGGGACTTTTCGTCCCGAACGGACGTCTTGGAGCGCAAACCGCAGAACCGGTCCCTCAGCCCGCCATGGAGTCCCCGGCGGCGGTCGCGGCGCAGACGCCGTCCGCAACTTCCGCCCCGCAGCTCTCCAAGGCGCAGCAGTCCGCCTCCTACGTCGGCTCGGAGGCGTGCAAGGACTGCCACCAAAAGGAATACGAGAACTATTCCAGGTACGCCAAGAAGGCCAAATCCTGGAAGAGCGTGCAGATCATGGCCTCGGACCTGGCCCCGGGCGAGGTCAAGGAGTGCTACGGCTGCCACACCACGGGCTACGGCAGGCCGGGCGGCTTCGTGAGCATCGAGAAGACGCCGGGGCTGGCCAACGCCGGGTGCGAGGTCTGCCACGGCCCGGGCAGCGCCCACGTCGATTCGGGCGGCGATCCCTCGCTCATCAGGCGCAACCTGACGCTCAAGGACTGCGAGACGTGCCACAACAGTGACCGGGTGGCCTCCTTCAACTTCAAGCCGCTCCTCTTCGGCGGCGCGCACTGATGGGGGGAGGGAGCATGCAGTTCATCCGTCGGTCCCTCGGCGCGAAAGTCCTGTTCCTCACCTCCGGCCTGACCATCCTTGCCTTCCTCGGCCTCTTCCTGGCCAACTCCTACTGGCAGCGCAAGGGCATCCTGCACGAGATCGAGACCGGCGCCGAGCGCACCTCGCGTCTCGTGCAGATGGCCATCGAGGAGCCCATGCGCCAGGGCAACAACGAGGAGACCATCCACCAGTTCGAGAAGATCGGCAAGGAATACGGCAAGTTCACCATCTCCATCACCAACCATTCGGGCAACGTGACCTACGCCACCAAGCCCGAGCTGCTGCGCAAGGACCTCGGCCAGGTCATGGACGGCCAGGTGGCCGAGCTGCTCGGCCAGAGCCTCGCGAGCGAGACCAAGCGCGGCGAGCTCATCAGGATGGCGGGCACGCCCTATTTCCTCGAGGTCGCGACCATCCCCAACGAGCCGCGCTGCTACCACTGCCACGGCAAGAGCAGGCCCGTGCTCGGCTCCCTGGTCATGCTCCAGGACCTCTCGCAGGAGATGGGGGGGCTTCGCTCCATCCAGATCAAGGGCGCCGTCATCTCCGTGACCGGCCTCGTGCTCCTTTTGGCCACGCTCGTGCTCTTCATGCGCAAGGCCGTCATCAGCCGCATCCGCTTCATCTCCGCCTATTCCGAGCGCGTGAGCCAGGGCGACCTGAACGTCTGCTTCGACGTGGGCGGGCAGGACGAGCTCTCGAGCCTGTGCGAGTACCTGACGACCATGATCCTGCGCATCAAGGACCAGCTCGAGTACAACCGGGGCATCCTCGACGGCATCATCATCCCCCTCTTCGTGACCGACGGGGAGGACCGCCTCGAGGTCGCCAACGTGCCCCTGCGCAACATCCTCGGCAAGCGCGAGGACGAGGTCATGGGCAGGACCGTGGCCGAGGTCTTCGGCAAGGACGCCAACCTGACCGGCGCGGTCCTCGGGCAGGGGCGCTCGGTGAGCGGCAACTTCCGCCACCTGCGCCGCGACGGCGTGGAGTTCCCCCTGCACTACGAGGTCTCGCCGCTGCGCGACTCCTCGGGCAGCGTGGTGGGCGCCATCGGCGTGCTCATCGACCTGACCCAGGAGGAGCAGGACAAGCGCCGCATCGAGGCGCACAGGAAGAACCTCCTCGAGGTCGCGGGGCAGGTCACCACCGTGGCCCACGACCTCGCTTCCGCGGCCATGGAGCTCTCCTCGCGCATGGAGGACCTGACCTCCGGCGTGGACAACACCGCAGACCGCACCTCCCAGGTGGCCGCGGCCATGGAGGAGATGAACGCCACGGTGCTCGAGGTGGCGCGCAACGCCGGGCAGACGGCCGAGGCGGCGGACAAGGCGGGCAGCGTGGCCCAGCAGGGCGGCAGCCGCGTGCAGGAGACCGTGATGACCACGCGCGAGGTGGCCAAGACCACCAACGAGCTGGCCGGGACCCTGAACAGCCTGGCGGGCAAGGCCGAGGCCATCGGCCGCGTGCTCTCCGTGATCTCGGACATCGCGGACCAGACCAACCTGCTGGCACTGAACGCGGCCATCGAGGCCGCGCGGGCGGGCGACGCGGGCCGCGGCTTCGCCGTGGTCGCGGACGAGGTCAGGAAGCTCGCCGAGAAGACCATGAACGCCACCCGCGAGGTGGGACAGGCCATCGCCGAGATCCAGGACGTGTCCGCGGCTGCGGTCAGCGAGATGGGCTCCACGCGCCAGCGCGTGGAGCGGGCCACGGGCATGGTCGAGGACGCGGGCTCCGTGCTCTCGGAGATCATCGCCCAGTCCGTGTCCATCGCGGACATGGTGCGCAACATCGCCACGGCCTCGGAGCAGCAGTCCTCCACGAGCGAGGAGATCAACACCAACGTGACCAAGATCAACAACACGTCCCAGGACATCTCGATCCGCATCCAGGAGGCCAACGGCCGCATCCAGGACGTGGCCAGGATGGCCGAGGACCTGTCCGGACTGGTGGAGCGCTTCAAGAGCTGAGCCGCTCCCGGATGAAGGAGGCGCCATGACGTGTCCGTCCGAATCCCGTTTCGACGGCGGGGAGCGCCGCGCACACCCGCGGCTCTTCCTCAAGGCCTACGGCTTCGAGCACTTCTGCGTCCTGCGCCTCGAGCCCGAGGGCGAGCGGCACAAGGCGCGGCTCGTGGACATAAGCCGCGGCGGCGCGCGCTGCCGCATGGTCGAGCACGCGAAGCAGCGCATCGTCCCGCCACGGCGGGTGCTCTTCGAGTCCGACATGGTCTGCGACAACGTCCCCCTGACCGGGATTTCGTGCGACGTGCGCTGGACAAGGGACGGCGAGATCGGCATCGAGTTCCACGAGCCGCTGTCCGTGGGCATCGCCGAGCTGCAGCGCATGCTTTCCGCCTGAGACGGGGAGTGCGGACGAAGGTTCTGCCGAGGCGCCTGCCGGATATCCGGCCGGAGGTGGCGTTTTTTTGTTCTCCCGGCGTTGAAATAATTTTCGAGAGGCGTATAAACGGAAAATGCCTCTCCGCTTCGCCGCCGAGGGGCTACATCGCCGGACGCCCCGTGCGGGGGACGATCCGGCCGACCGCCACGGTGCGGCCCAACGCGCCGGAATCCTAAGGAGGACAATGATATGGCAGCCGAACGTTACGAAGTCTACAAGTGTGAAGCCTGCGGCAACATCGTCACCGTCATGCACGGCGGGGCGGGCGAACTCGTCTGCTGCGGCGAGCCCATGAAGTACATGAAGGAAGGCATGGTCGACGCGGCCAAGGAAAAGCACGTGCCGGTCATCGAGAAGACCGCGAACGGCTACAAGGTCAAGGTGGGCGCGGTCCCCCATCCGATGGAGGAGAAGCACTACATCGAGTGGATCGAGCTCATGGCCGACGGCCGCAGCTACTACAAGTACCTGAAGCCCGGCGACGCCCCGGAGGCCGAGTTCTGCATCCAGGCCACCCAGGTCGCCGCGCGCGAGTACTGCAACCTCCACGGCCACTGGAAGGCCCAGGGCTAAACCGAAATCCCGCGAGGGGAGGAACACATGAAATACGTCTGCAACATCTGCGGCTACGTCTACGATCCCGCCAACGGCGACCCCGACAACAACGTCGCCGCGGGCACCAAGTTCGAGGATCTGCCCGAGGACTGGGTCTGCCCGGTCTGCGGCGCGGGCAAGGACGAGTTCTCGCCGGAAGGCTGATCCGCAGAATGAACGGCGGCCGGGTCACCGGCCGCCGTTCCTCCTTTCCGGCCTCCCTCCGCCTTTCGCCCCTTTCGGCCAAAATGCCACATCCCCCGACCTTTCCTTGATTGAACAATTCCGGTAAAAACGAAAAGTCGTTTTTCGGAACATATTACCTATTCCCGCACAGTGAGGATACTCATGAGACCATACGCCATTACCGACGAGATATTCTGGGTGGGCGTGGTGGCCTGGGCTACGCGCAACTTCCACGGGTACTCCCGTTCGCCGCTCGGAACCACGTACAACGCCTTTCTGGTCAAGGACGAGAAGGTCACCCTCTTCGACACCGTCGAGGCGGAGCACAAGGACGAGTTCTTCTGCAACGTGACCAGCACGCTGGGCAGCCTCGACAAGGTCGACTACATCGTGGTCAACCACCTCGAGCCGGACCACGGCGGCTGCCTCATCGAGGCCGTGGAGCGCATGAAGCCCGAGAAGATCTTCTGCTCCCCCATGGGCGAGCGGAACATCAAGTCGCTCTACCACCACTCCTCGGCCGACTGGCCCATCGAGGTCTGCCCCTCGGGCCACAGCGTCTCCATCGGCAAGCGCACCCTCAAGTTCCTCGAGACGCGCATGCTGCACTGGCCGGACAACATGGTCACCTACATCCCCGAGGAGAAGATGCTCATCTCCTCCGACGCCTTCGGCCAGAACATCTCCTCCTCCGAGCGCTTCGCCGACGAGATCGACCGCGGCCTGGTGCTGCACGCCCTCAAGGAATACTTCGCCAACATCGTGCAGCCCTACTCCCCGGTGACGCTGAAGACCCTGGACAAGATCGAGGAGCTTGCGCTCGACATCCAGACCCTGATGCCGGACCACGGCCTCATCTGGCGCGGCGAGGACTGCAAGTGGGTGCTCGACCGCTACCGCGAGTTCGCCACGGCCAAGCCGAAGAACCGCGCCCTGATCCTCTACGACACGATGTGGCACTCCACCGAGATGATGGCCGAGGCCGTGGCCGGCGGGCTGCAGAGCGAAGGCGTGTCCGTGAAGATCATGAACGCCAAGAAGGACCACCACTCCACGATCGTGACCGAGCTCTTCGACTGCGGCGCCCTGGTCCTCGGCTCGCCCACGCACAACAACGGCATCCTGCCGAACATCGCGGGCACGCTGCAGTACATCAAGGGGCTGCGCCCCCTGAACAAGGTCGGCGGCTGCTTCGGCTCCTACGGCTGGAGCGGCGAGTCCGTGAAGATCCTGGCCGAGTGGCTGGACAAGATCGGCATCGAGAAGGTCGCCGGAGACGCGGTCAAGGTGCAGAACGCCCCGACCCACGAGACCTTCGAGGCCTGCTACGCCTACGGCAAGGAGATCGCCAAGGCGCTCAAGGCCAAGATCGCCTCCTTCGCCTGAGAACGGGCGATTCCCCGAAAGCCCACGCGAAAGGCGGGCAGGAGATGACCTCCTGCCCGCCTTTTTTTGCGCGGCGCGGCGGTTTCGCTACTGCTTGCGATGCGCCGCCTGCCATGCCTTGAGCGGTCCGAAGGGGCCCAGGCGGTGCTGCGCGGGCGGAAAGCCGTCCGCATAGGGGCCGTAGGGCGAGTCCACGGGCTTGGTCACCTTGTCCGGCCAGTCGCTCTCGAGTCCGGCCATCTGCGGCCTGGCCTGGGAGTTCACGTAGGCGGCCACGTCGTAGGCCTCCTCGACGGACAGCGCCGGGGCGCCGCTTTGCGCGCCGAGCGGCATGTTGGCCTGGATGAAGGCCGTGGCCGTGAGCAGGCGGGCCATGCCCGCGCCGATGTTGTAGGCCCCGGCGCCCCACAGGGGCGGCACGGAGTAGGACCCCCTGCCCTCGGCGGCCATGGGCTGGTAGCCCTGTCCGTGCGCGCCGTGGCAGTTCTGGCAGAAGACCGCGTAGTGCTCCTTGCCCTTGGCCGGATCGGCGGCGCGCGCGGGCAGGTCGAAGCGCACGGCGAGCAGCCCGGCGTTCTCCTTCGGCGTGTGGCCGGAGAGCCAGCCCATGTAGGCGATCATGGCCTTCATCTCCAGGCTGTCCGCGGGCAGCGGCCGCCCGGCGAGGCTTCGCTGCATGCACCCGTTGATGCGCTCCGCCAGGGTGCTCTCCCTGCCCTCGCGGGCCCGAAAGCGCGGATATCGCCCGGTGACGCCCATCCAGCTGAGCCCGTAGGCCTTGGTGCCGGTCTCCTGGTGGCAGCTGCGGCAGGCCAGGACGTTGCCGGAATATCCGAGCCCCGGCTTGCCGAGGTACTGGTAGGTGTCGGTGAGCAGCAGGTAGCCGTAGCGGACGAGCTCCGCATCGGGGCCGGGGCCGAGGTCGGCCAGGGCGGGCGGCGTCCACGGCTTCGCGGGAGGGGCCGAGTCGGCGGGCGGGGCCGAGGCGCGCCGCTCGTCCGCCAGCGCGGTCATGAAGCGCAGCATGGAGTCCAGCCTGGCGTTGTCGAGGCGCACGCCGAGCTGCAGCCAGGCCATCCTGTCCACGGCCTCGGCCAGGGTCGCCACGCGGCCGTCGTGGTAGTAGGGGCCGGTCATGGTGATGTTGCGCAGCATGGGGACCTTGAAGACGAAGCGGTCCTCGGTGCGCTTGGTGACCGTGAAGCGTCCCTCGTCCTTGGAGTCGTAGGGGTGGACCACGCCGATCTTCTCGAACAGCAGGCCGCCCATGGTCGGGCCGTTGTGGCAGCGCACGCACCCGGTCTGCATGAACTCCGAGAGTCCCCGCTTCTCCAGGGAGGTGAGCGCCCCGAGGTCGCCCTTCAGGTAGGCGTCGAAGCGGTCGTGGGTCACGAGGGTGCGCTCGTAGGCCGCGATGGCCAGGCCGAGGTTGTCGTAGGTCAGTGGCTCGGCCGCGCCTGGGAAGGCCTTGGCGAAGAGCGGCCCGTAGCCCGCGGCCTCGAGGCGCCCCATGACCTCCTCGGCCTTGGGCATGCCCATCTCCACGGGGTTCAGGATGGGCCCCTTGGCCTGGTCCGCGAGGTCGGGCGAGCGGCCGTCCCAGAACTGGGCGATCTCGAAACCCGCGTTGAGCACGGTCGGCGCGTTGCGGTCGCCGAGCTTCTTCATGGCCCCGGGCGAGGTGGGCAGGTTGTCCACCCCGGCATGGCTTCCGTCCACGCGGTGGCAGCTGTTGCACGACTGCGTCCTGTTCGTGGACAGGGCCGTCTCGAAGAAGAGCTTTTCCCCGAGCGCGACGAGCTCTGGCGAATCCTTCTCCGCCCCGGGCATCGCCTCCGGCAGGGGGCTCAGGATCATCGCGGCCTGGCGGTGCAGGAGCTCCTCGTCCCGGGGGGCGAGCACTGCGTCCGCGCTGCGCATGGGCTGGCCCGCGGCCGACAGGGAGTCCGCGACGGCCGGGGGCCCCTTCCAGGCGGCCAGGAAAAGCGACAGGACCGATGCGGCGAACACGACGACGGTTGCGGAGTAATGCATGGCTGACCTCCAAATGGGTGCATAAATGGGTTCCATCATATCCCAGGAGGAGAACCGGTCAAGCAGATCGCCCGATCTGTGCTGGTCGCGAGCGCCCTGTGCCGGAGGCCGCGAGGAGAGAAAAAAGAATATTTCGTTCCCGTGGGGGGTGCATCGTTCACGATCGTGGCGGGAATTGGTCAAAAAAAATACTATGTTGAGTCAGACATAGATTCACGCCCGGCTTGGTTAAGCGTTCAAAGAAGCAAAGAAATTTACAGCACGTATTGCCATTTTTACTCCTGGGGGGTAGATTCCGACTAGCCTTGAATCCTGTTCACCAACCAACGAGGACTGCCATGGATGCATTGTTCTTATCGCGGCTGCAGTTCGCCGCGGCCACCATGTTCCACTTCCTTTTCGTGCCGCTGACGCTCGGGCTGAGCTTGCTCATAGCGATTTTCGAGACGCGGTATGTGCGGACAGGGGACGAGGCCTGGCTGCGGGCGACCAAGTTCTGGGGGAAACTCTTCCTGATCAACTTCGTCATCGGCGTGGTCACCGGCATCACGCTCGAGTTCCAGTTCGGCACGAACTGGTCGCGCTATTCCACCTACGTCGGCGACATCTTCGGCTCGCTCCTGGCCATCGAGGCCACGGCCGCCTTCTTCCTGGAGTCCACCTTCATCGGCGTGTGGGTCTTCGGCTGGAAGAAGCTCTCGCCCAAGGCCCACGCCGTGGTCGCCTGGCTGGTCTTCTTCGGCTCCAACCTCTCCGCGGTCTGGATCCTCATCGCCAACGGCTTCATGCAGAACCCGCTCGGCTACGTGCTGCGCAACGGCCGCGCCGAGCTTTCCGACTTCGCGGCGGTGGTCTTCAACCCCTTCGCCTGGCAGGAGTTCCTGCACACGGTCTCCGGCTCCTATCTCCTGGCCTGCATGTTCGTGCTCGGCATCTCGTCCTGGCACCTGCTGCGCAAGAGCAACACGGCGATATTCAAGAAGTGCGTCGCCGTGGCCGCTCCGCTCGGCCTGGCCATGGCCCTGGTCGTCGCCGTGCAGGGCCACTTCCACGGCAACGAGGTCGCCAGGACCCAGCCCACGAAGCTCGCGGCCATGGAGTCCCACTGGCACACCGAGCAGGGCGCGCCCATGTACCTCATCCAGTACCCGGACGAGGCCAACGAGACCAACGTGATCCAGGCCCTGAAGATCCCGGACCTGCTCTCCATCCTGGCCTACAACGATCCCAACGCCACGGTGAAGGGGCTGCTCGACTTCCCCAAGGAAGACCGGCCGCCCGTGCTGATCACCTTCCTGAGCTTCCGCATCATGGTCGGGCTCGGCACGCTCTTCATCCTGCTCATGGGCGCCGCCTTCCTCTGGCGCAAGGACATCGAGAACAGGCCCTGGCTGCTGAAGGCCCTGCTGCTCTCCATCCCGCTGCCCTTCGTGGCGCTCGAGGCGGGCTGGGTCCTGGCCGAGGTCGGCCGCCAGCCCTGGATCGTCTACGGGCTCATGCGCACCTCGGACGCCTTCTCGCCGGTGGTCGCCCCGGGCCAGATCTGGTTCAGCCTGATCGCCATGTGCGTGCTGTACACGGTGCTCGGCCTGGCCGGATACTTCCTGATGTTCAAATACGCGGCCAAGGGTCCTGAAGCCCCCACGCACGCCTAAGCGAGGAGAGACACCATGCTTGCAGATATCTGGTTCTTCCTGTGGGGCCTCCTGTGGGCCGTGTACTTCATGCTCGACGGCTTCGATCTCGGCGCGGGCACGCTGATGCCCTTCATCGCCAAGACCGAGGACGACAAGCGCAGCGTCCTGAACGCCGCGGGTCCCTTCTGGGACGGCAACGAGGTCTGGCTCATCTCCGCGGGCGGCGTGACCTTCGCGGCCTTCCCGCAGGTCTACGCGGCCATGTTCTCCGGGCTCTACACCGCGCTCATGCTCCTGCTCTTCGCGCTGATCATCCGCGCGGTCAGCTTCGAGTTCCGCAGCAAGATCGAGGGCCCGGGCTGGCGCAAGCTCTGGGACACCTGCCAGTTCCTGGGCAGCGCCCTGCCCGCCATCCTGCTCGGCGTGGCCTTCGCCAACATCTTCGGCGGCCTGCCCGTGGGCCCGGACGGTTTCATCCGCGCCGGTCTCCTGGACCTGCTGAACCCTTACGGCCTCATGGGCGGCGTGCTCTTCCTGATGCTCTTCCTGGTGCACGGGGCCCTGTGGCTGTGCATCCGCACGGGCGGCGAGCTGCACGCGCGCGCGGCCAGGGCGGCCACGACCCTGTGGCCGGTGCTGGCCTTCGCCATCGTGGGCTTCCTGGTCCTCACGGCCGTGTCCAGCAAGCTCTTCGTCAACTACCTGAACAACCCCATCCTCTTCCTCGAGCTGCTCCTGCCCGTGGCCGGACTCGTGGCCACGCGCATCTGGATCGGCGCGCGCAAGTGGTGGCTGGCCTGGGCCGCCTCCGCGGCGACCATCGTGGGCTGCACCTTCTTCGGGGTCATCGGCCTCTTCCCGGCGCTCATCCCGTCCACCATCTCGCCGGAGTTCAGCCTGACCACGGCCAACGCCTCCTCGAGCCCGCTGACGCTGCAGATCATGCTCGTGGTGGCTTGCATCTTCGTGCCCATCGTGCTCATCTACCAGATCTGGACCTACAAGACCTTCGCCCACCGCATGGACGAAAGCGACCTGAGCTACGACGAGGCCTACTAGGCCGCGCCCGGACGCTTCACCCGAACGCCACACGCAGGGCGGGCGCACGTAAGTGCGCCCGCCTTTTTCGTGCCCGGCGACGCCCCTGCGCGTCCCCCTCCCCCCCTCGCTCCATCCGGCCCACTGCACGTGGGCGCCCGGCGGCCAGCGCTCCTGGCGTGATCCGCTCCGAACCCCTTTGTCCGCAGCCGTTTCCCGCCGTTCACCTGATTCTGAGCGCCATTGGCCGATGAAGCGCGGCGCGCGCGTGGACTGTGCCTTTCGATGGTGCTAGGCTTTCCGCACTTTCGGACGGCAACGGCCGTCCGCACAGGAGTTGCCATGCTGCTCGGCATAGATGTCGGCGGGACGCACACGGACGCGGTGCTCATAGACGACGGGGGCATCCGGGGGACCTTCAAGACGCCCACGGACCACGCCGACCTGCTCTCCTCGGTGCGCGCCGTGCTCGACTGGGTCGCGGCCGAGGGCTCTCCCTCGGACGTGGAGCGGGTCAACCTGTCCACCACGCTGACGACCAACGCGATCATCGAGGGCACCACCGAGGAGGTCGGACTCCTCGTGGTCGGCGGTCCGGGCATCGACCCGCACACCTTCCAGCTCTGCCGCCACTTCCACGTCCTGTCCGGCTCCACGGACCACCGCGGCAGCGTGGTCAGGGAGCTCGACCGCGCGGAGATGGAGGCGGCGGCAGCGGCCTGCGAGGCGGACGGCGTGCGCGCCTTCGCCGCGGTGGGCAAGTTCTCGCCGCGCAACCCGGCCGTGGAGGAGCAGATTGCCGCGGCCATCGGGGAGCGGGCCGACGTGGTGACCATGGGCCACACGCTCACCGGCCGCCTGGGCTTTCCCCGCCGCATGGCCACGGCCTACTTCAACTCCGCTGTCTGGCGGCTGTTCAACCAGTTCTCCTACGCCGTGGAGCAGAGCCTGCGCGAGCGCGGCATCGCGGCCAAGGTGAACATCCTGAAGGCCGACGGCGGGACCATGCCGCTGTCCACGGCCAAGCGCATCCCGGTGGAGTCCATCCTCTCCGGCCCCGCGGCCAGCGTCATGGGCATCGTCTCCATGTGCGACATCGCCCTGGACTCGCTGATCCTCGACGTGGGCGGCACGACCACGGACATCGCGGTGTTCGCGGGCGGCGCGCCGCTCATGGAGCCGAGCGGCATCAGCATCGGCTCCTACCCGACCCTGGTGCGCGCGCTGCGCACCACGAGCATCGGCGTGGGCGGCGACTCGGCCATCTCCATGCTCGGCGAGGAAATCTTCGTGGGCCCGCGCCGCCTCGGCCCCTGCATGTGCTCGGGCGGCGAGAGGCCCGCGCTCATGGACGCCTTCAACTACCTGGGCGAGGCCTCTCTCGGCGACGTCGCGGCCTCGCGCCGGGGCATCGAGGAGTTCGCGGCCAGCCATTCGCTCTCCCCGGACTTCGTGGCGCGCAAGGCCGCGGACACGGCCGTGGCCTCCATCGCCAAGGCCTGCCGGGCGCTCATCGAGGAGATCAACGCCCGCCCGGTCTACACCCTGCACGAGCTCATCGAGGGCAGGCGCATCGTGCCCAAGAAGATCTACCTCATGGGCGGCCCGGCCGAGATCCTGAAGGACCGCCTGTTCAAGGAGTTCAAGCTCTCGGTCGGCGTGCCCCGCAACTACGACGTGGCCAACGCCGTGGGCGCGGCCCTGACCCGCACGACCACCGGCATAGAGCTCTTCGCGGACACCGAGAAGCGGCGCATGTACGTGCCCACGCTCGGCGTCTCGCGCATCGTGGAGCGCGGCTACTCCCTGGACGACGCCGAGCGCGACGCCAGGCGCGCACTCCTGAACCACCTGCGCCACGAGGGCATCCCCGTGCGCGAGGAGAACCTGGAAATGACCCACGCCGAATCCTTCAACATGGTCGAGGGCGGCGTGACCGCGGGACGCAACATCCGGGTGGGCTGCCAGATCAGGCCGGGCATCCTGCACCGCTACAAGGCCCTTCTGGGACGCTTATGCTGAAAGCAGCCGACAAACTGGGCATCGTCTTCTTCCCGGCCTACGACTGGTCGCTCGGCCCCACCCATCCGGAGCGCGAGGAGCGCCTGCTCTACACCCACGACCAGCTCGTGGAGGAAGGGGTCTTCGACATCGAAGGCATCGAGGAGTTCAAGCCGACCGTCGCCTCGCGCGAGGATATCGAGCGCGTCCACTTCTGCTTCCCGGACGTGGACTCGGTCTGCACCCGCTCGCACATGGCCTCGGCAGGCGGCGCCATCAAGGCCGCCGAGCTGGTCATGAGCGGGGAGAGCCGGCGCGCCTTCGCCCTGGTGCGCCCCCCGGGCCACCACGCCATGAAGAGCGTGCACGGCACGCGCGGCTTCTGCACGGTGAACATCGAGGCCGTGATGATCGAGTGGATCAGGGAGCACTACGGGCCGAAGCGGGTGGCCGTCGTGGACACGGACTGCCACCACGGCGACGGCACCCAGGACGTCTACTGGCACGACCCGGACACGCTCTACATCAGCCTGCACCAGGACGGCCGCACGCTCTACCCCGGCTCCGGTTTCCCGGACGAGTTGGGCGGGCCCAGGGCGCGGGGCAGGACCATCAACATTCCGCTCCCCCCCGGAACCTCGGACGAGGGCTTCCTGCACGTCATCGACAACGTGGTCCTGCCGCTGCTCGACGACTTCAAGCCGGACCTCATCGTCAACTCCGCGGGCCAGGACAACCACTTCACCGACCCGATCACGAACATGAACTTCTCGGCCCACGGCTACGCGCTGATGAACGAGAAGCTCAGGCCCGACATCGCGGTGCTCGAGGGCGGCTACGCCATCCAGGGGGCCCTGCCCTACGTGAACCTCGGCATCGTCCTGGCCATGGCCGGGCTCGACTACTCCCAGGTGGTGGAGCCGGACTGGGACCCCGAGCGCTGGCGGCAGTCGAAGAAGATCACGCAGTACATCGAGGCGCTTTCCGCCGAGCTGCCCAAGCTCTACTTCCGCCCCCCGCCCGAGAAGGAGACCCTCGTGGGCGGCTGGCACGTGCGCATGAAGGAGATCTTCTACGACACCGACGGCATCCACGAGTCGCAGCGCGAGATGCTGCTCGACTGCCGCAAGTGCCGCGGGACGCTGAAGATCGAGACGCGCTCGGGACGCATCCCGCTGTCCCTGGGCATCGAGATCCCGGCGGACGCCTGCCCCACCTGCCGGGCCGAGGGCTACCGGGCCTTCGAGGACGCGCAGCTCAAGGGCGGCTACCGCTACGTGCAGCTCATCAACCGCGCGGACAAGGAATACCAGCGCATAGGCTTCTAGGCCTCCGCTCCCCGGCGCCGGGGCGGGGGCCCGGCCTTTTGCGCGCCCGCGGCCTTCCCCTCACGATACGAAGCGCTTGGCGCACTCGTCGCAGGGCCGCGGCAGCGGCCCTTTGTCCTGCCCGTCCTCCGGCCTCTGCGTCGCCTGCTCCGCCTCTTTTCTCTCCTTCGTCCCGTACCCGTCCGCATCCCGCGTCTGCCGCGCCTGCCAGGCGGCCCTGAAGGCCGCGTAGCCCGGCCGCTGCCAGATCGCGGCCAGCCCCTCCTCCTCGGCGCTGCCGAAGGAGAGGCGTAGGGCGGCGGCCGGGTGCGGCGGCGCGGCCGGGATGCAGGTGTAGACGCAGGGCGAGACGCCGCCCGCGGCGTCCACCACCAGGGCGCGGGTGGGATTCTCCGGGCACTGCGCGGCCTCGTGCCGCCCGGGCAGGCGGTAGACGAGCGCCACGTCCCTGGAGGCGAGCGCGGCGGCGAGGCGGGAGAGGCGCGCGCGCACGGCCGCGATCTCCCCGGGATCGGTGAAGGCCAGATGCGTGAGGTCCGGCGCGGCCACGTAGTCCAGGGTGCTGACGACCACGGTGGAGACGCCGCGCCCCTCGAGCAGGCGCGGCAGGGCCTCGAGCTCGTCCTCGGCCCCGCGCAGGAGCATGTAGGCCACGTGCAGCGCGGGCGTCGCGAAATGCAGCCGCGCCCGGGCCGCGACCAGCGCGTCCATGGCGGCCAGGGCCGCGTCGAGCCCCGCGCCGGGCCTGGCCGCGTCGTGGGCCGGGCCCGTGCCGGCCAGGGAGACGGCCAGCATGTCGAGCCCGGAGCGCACGAGCTCCACGGCAAGCTCCGGGGTCAGGAGCACGCCGTTGGTCGTCGTGCCGGTGCGCAGCCCCTGCGCGTGGGCCGCGCGGATCATCTCCAGGAGGTGCGGGTGCAGCAGGGGCTCGCCCCAGCCCTGCAGGTGCAGGTGGGCGGTGCGGGAAAGCTGGGGAAGGAGGCGGGAGAAGAGGCCGAAATCGAGGTCGCGGTTCCGCCACGCCGTCCCGGCCTGCGTGCGCGGGCAGTAGACGCAGTGCGCGTTGCAGCGCGTGGTGACCTCGATCTGCGCCCAGTCCAGGCGCAGTTCGCGGGGACGGAATCGGCCGACAATGCGCTCGAGCACACCCATGGCACGTCTCCCAGGCGGGACGCCCGGCCCGCGGACCGCAATCCGGGCCGCACGCGGCGGCGCCCCGTGTTCAGGCTCTCATGGCGGCGGATTGTGCCGTGCCCGGGCGGCGATGACAAGGGGGCTTGCGCGGATCAGGCCAGCCAGATGTCCAGGAGCACGGCGGCCAGCACGGCCATGGAGATGACGCCGTTCAGGGTGAAGAAGGCCAGGTTGACCCTGGAGAGGTCGTCCGGCTTTATGAGCGTGTGCTCCCAGACCAGGGCGGCGCCCACGAGCAGCATGGCCGCGAAGTAGATCCAGCCTGCCCCGTCCGCCCAGCCCGCGACCAGGAAGAAGACCGCGGTGTTCACGTGGCAGAAGCTCGAGAGGGTGAGCGAGGTGGTCACGCCGAAGTCGGCGGGCAGGGAATGCAGCCCCTGGGCGCGGTCGAAGGCCTCGTCCTGGCATGCGTAGAGGATGTCGAAGCCCGCCACCCAGAAGGTCACGCCGAGCGCCAGCAGCACGGCCGGGGGCGTGAATTCCGGGGTCACGGCCAGCCAGCCGCCGATGGGCGCGAGCCCGAGCGTCATGCCGAGCACGAAGTGGCAGAGCCAGGTGAAGCGCTTGGTCAGGCTGTAGACGGCGGCCACGCCGAGCGCCAGGGGCGAGAGCCTGAGCACCAGCGGGTTCATGGCCGCGCAGGCGGCCACGAAGACGAGCCCCATGGCCGCGGTGAGGACCCAGGCCGTGCCCCGGCCCATCTCGCCGGTGACCAGGGGGCGGTCCTGCGTGCGCGGGTTCCTGCGGTCTATGTCCAGGTCGGCCAGGCGGTTGAAGGCCATGGCGAAGGAGCGCACCGCGACCATGGCCACGGTGACCAGCAGGAAGGGGCGCCAGCCGGGCCAGCCGTCCGCGGCCCAGAACATGCCGGTGAAGGCGAAGGGCAGGGCGAAGACCGAGTGCTCTATCTTGACCATGCGCGCAAACACGCCGAGCTGCGATGCCATCCGCTTCCTCCTGTAATGCCCTGTCGGTCGTTTCGCCGTCGCCGACGCGTTCTCCGCCTGAATTTCCGCTCCGGGTCCCCTGCGCTCAGAATCCCCTGATGAGCACCACGCCCGCGATGAGCAGCACCACCCCGACCATGCGCATGGGCGTGGCGGGGTTTTCCGGGTAGCCCACCAGGGCGAAGTGGTCCATGATCAGGGAGGCCACCATCTGGCCGGTGACGAACAGGGCCATGGTCGTGGCTGCGCCCAGGCGCGGGGCCGCCACGATGGTCACGGTGACGAAGAAGGCGCCCAGGAAGCCGCCGCACCAGGTCCACCAGGGCGCCTGGGCGAAGGCCGGGCCGAAGGGCACCGCCTCGCGCCTCAGCAGCAGCACGGCAGCGAGCGCCACTGTGCCCACCAGGAAGGAGACGAAGGAGGCCGCCAGCGCGCTGCCGAGGAAGGTGCGCAGCTGGGCGTTCACCCCCGCCTGCACCGGCGCGGTGACCCCGGCCAGGATGGCCATGAGAACGAGGGCGAGCTGTCCTGCCATGGTCGTTCTAGGCCTTGAGGCGCACCAGGCCGAGCTTCTTGCGGCCCATGGCCAGCAGGAAGGCGTCGCCGCCCATGAGGTCGCCGGGCGCGGGCGCGAAGGTCAGCTCGGAGAAGACGGCGTTGTTGATCTTGACCGCGCCCTGCTTGAGGAACTCCTTGGCCTTGCCCTTGGACGGGGCGAAGCCGAGGTCCACGAGCATCTGGGGAACGTCCGGAAGCTCGGCGTACTCCACGCTCGGGGCGCTGCCCCTGACCGCGGCGTAGAGCTCCTCGGCGCTCGAGGCGCCGCCGCCGAAGCGGGCGGCGTGGGCGCGCTCGATCCCGGCCAGGACCTCCTCGCCGTGGACCATGCGCGTCACCTCGGCGGCCAGGCGGCCCTGGGCCTCGCGCAGCTCGGGCCGCTCGGCCACGGCGCGCTCGTACTCGCCGATCTCCTCCTGGGTGAGGAAGGTGAAGTACTTCATGAAGCGGATCACGTCGCGGTCGTCGGTCAGCATCCAGAAGTTGTGGAAGTCGGCGGGCGGGGTCATCTCGGGATCGAGGTAGATGGCGCCCTTCTCGGACTTGCCGAACTTCTTGCCGTCCGCCGTGGTGATCAGCGGGAAGGTCATGGCGAAGGCCTCGAGCCCGAGCTTCCTGCGGATGAGCTCGGTGCCGGCCGTGATGTTGCCCCACTGGTCCGAGCCGCCGATCTGCAGCAGGCAGCCGTGGGCCTCGGCCAGATGGCAGAAGTCGTAGGCCTGCAGGATCATGTAGCTGAACTCGGTGTAGGAGATGCCCACGTCCTCGCGCGCGATGCGCGTCTTGACCGAGTCCTTGGCCATCATCCAGTTGACCGTGAAGTGCTTGCCCACGTCGCGCAGAAGGCCGATGGCCGAGAGCGAGAGCAGCCAGTCGGCGTTGTTCTCGATCCACACGGAACCGCCGAAGATGCGCTCCACCTGGGCGCGGATCTTGGCCAGCGAGGCCCCGATGCGCTCCATGGACTGCAGCTGGCGCTCCGCGTCCTTGCCGCTCGGGTCGCCGATGAGCCCTGTGCCGCCGCCCGCCAGGAAGATGGGGCGGTGCCCGGCGCGCTGCAGCCGCAGGAGCGAGATGAGGGGCACCATGTTGCCCACGTGCAGGCTCGGGGCCGTGGGGTCGAAGCCGCAATAGGCGGTGCGGCCCGGAGTGGCGAAATACCCGCGGACCTTGTCCGCGTCCGAGACCTGATGCACGAGGCCGCGCCAGGAAAGTTCATCGAAGACGTTCACGAAAGAGCTCCTTCCACACGAAAATTGCACAGGTGGGATGTCGTACATCCTTGCAGAAATCAAGGCAAGGCGCTTGCCCGCCGGGTGCAAAGGCCGTAGACCGTAAAAAAAATCGTTGTGTGGTCAACCGGGTCGGCGCTTCGCGCGTTAGCATCAAGTGAAACGGGCCACGGGGCGTCAACAATGGATAAGCCATGCGCATGAAAGCCTTGCCGACCGACCCATACCCTGCCGCCGCCGGAGGACGCACCCGGCCGGAGGCAGGCGGACAAGGAGCGCGGCGCCACGCGGCCTGATGGCGGGCGGCCGCCCGAGCCCTCCGGGCGGCCGTCCGCGACATAGACCATACTTTTTATGGGGAAGCCCTCCGCCGAAACACTGGACGCCTTTCTGCTCTCTATCGAGCGGCGGGCCTACCGGATTGCCCGGATTGCGACCGGGCACGAACAGGAGGCCCTCGACGTGTTCCAGGAGGCTGCCTACAAGTTCCTGCGCACATACGCGGACAAGCCTTCCGAGGAATGGCGCCCCCTGTTCTTCGGCGTCCTGCACAACCAGATCCGGGACTGGCGCAGGCGAAGCATGGTCAGATCCCGATGGCGCGCCTTCCTGGACGCCTTCTCCAGGGACGGCGCAAGCGACGACGCCCGGGACCCGATCCAGGAGGTCCCGGACGAGAAATGCCGCACTCCCGAGGCCCAGGCTGCCGAGAACGACACCCTGGGAGCGGTCGAGGCGGCGGTACGGACACTCCCTCCCCGCCAGCAGCAGGCGTTCCTCCTGCGGGCCTGGGAGGAACTCTCCCTCGCCGAGACGGCCCAGGCCATGGGCTGCTCCGAGGGATCGGTGAAGACTCATTACCACAGGGCCGTGGAACGCCTGCGCGGCCTGCTCGGAGAACGGCTGCCATGACCTCGTGCCACGACACCCCCGGAACGATCCTCCATCCGGACGACCGTGCGGATGCGCGGGCCGACGACTTCGCCCCGCGCGCCGACGCCTTCGTGCGTCACCTCACGGCGGTGCTGGACGATTCCCTCGAATCCATGAGCGGGGGCACCCGCTCGCGGCTGACCCGCGCCCGCTACCGGGCCATGGAGCGCGCGGCCAAGGGCAGGCTCCTGTCCGGGCACTTCCTGTCCGGGCGCCGCCTGTTCACCGGAGGCGCCCTGGCGGCGGCCACGGCCGCGGCCTTCTTCTTCCTCGTGCCCGGCCCGGTCGAACTGCCGCACCAGGCGAACCACCCCCTGGAAGTGGAGCTGGCTGCCGCGCCCGACTCTCTGGACCTCTATGAGAACCTGGAGTTCTACACCTGGCTGGCGGCCGAGAACCCGAGCCGGACCTGATCCCGCCGAGAAACTTTTCGAGACGCTCCTGCTCGTGATGACGGCCGCGTCCGGTGCCCGAACGGACGCCGGACGCGGCCGAAGAGCAGAAGACACCGATGAACGAAACTCCCTGCATGCACGGCCTGCCGCTTCACCCCCCGCACGGCTGCCGCCGTTTCACGGCGACCCCGCGGGCGGGAAGAGGGGCCGGGACAGCAGGCCGCGCTCCGCAAGCGGCTCGGCCGGACGCAGAAGAATGATGAACGAGACGACCCGGGAGACGGGCGAGACCGCCGCGCAGTAGCGGCAGGCACGGCCCATGGCGGGCCGCCTCGCGGAAGATCCCTCCTGGGGAGGCTTCGGGAGACACGCCGATGAGCATCAGAAAGCATATCCTCTGCCTGGCCCTGGCCTTGGCGCTCCTGCCCGGGGTCGCCCGGGCCGTCTCCTGGGATGCCCTCACCCCGGCCGAGCAGAACGTGCTCGCCCCGCTCAAGGAGAACTGGAGCAACCTGCCCGAGGATCGCCAGGAGCGGCTGCGCCAGAGCGCGGCGCGCTGGCAGTCCATGACCCCGGAACAGCAGGCCGCGGCCAAGGAGAAGCTCGAGCGCTGGAAGAGCCTCCCTGCCGAGCAGAAGGAGCACGTGCGCCAGCACTACGAGGAGTACAAGAAGCTCCCCCCCGAGGACCAGGAGCGCATCCGCAAGGCCTGGCAGCGCTACCACGCCATGCCCAAGGAGCAGCGCGAGCAGCTTCGCCAGCGCTGGCAGTCCATGACCCCGGAGCAGCGACAGCAGGCGCGCGAGCGCTGGCAGAAGGCCACCCCGCAGGAGCGCGAGCAGATGCGCCAGCGCATGCAGCAGATGCAGCAGATGCGCCGACAGAACCCGGGCCAGGCCCCGGCCGACACCCGCAGCTTCCGCGAGCGCCACCAGGCCCCGGCCACCACCCAGATCCATCGCGCGCCCGGCAGGGAGCCCGTGCAGGCGCCCGCCCAGGGCGTGCAGCCGGGCGCGACGGTCTTCCCGTCTGAGACGAATCCCCAGTCTCCCGGCCCGACGCGGGAAACCGAGCCCCAGGGCGCGCCCGGGCAGTAGCGGCGGCGCCGCACTGCGCCAGGGGGCAGGCCCTTTTGCCCTGCCCCTTGCCCGCAGCGGCCTTTCGGGATAGGCAGCGGGCCATATGGCTCCCCGCACCGCGCCGCACGGCGGCAACCTCAGGGCCCTGGCCGCGCAGGCAGGCTGCGGTCCCGAGGACATCCTGGACTTCTCGGCCAACATCAACCCTCTCGGCCCTCCGCCCTGGCTGCGCAGCGTGGTCGCGGGCGCGCTCTCGAGCGCCGTGCACTACCCGGACCCCGAGGCCGTGGAGCTTCGCCGGGCCGCAGCCGCCTGCTACGGCGGCGCGCCCGAAGAATTCCTGGCGGGCAACGGCACGAGCGACATCCTCTACGCCCTGCCCCGCCTCGCGGGTCCGCGCGGCGCGCCCTTCGCCCGCGCCCTGATCCCGGGCCCGGCCTACGTGGACTACGCGCGCGCCGCCTCCCTCGCCGGGCTCAGGCCGGACCATCTGCCCCTCGTGCCCGAGGACGGCTTCGCCCTGCCCTTCGACCGGCTGGACGCCGAGCTTGCCGCCGCCCCGGCCATGGTCTTCCTGGGGCGGCCGAACAACCCCACGGGCCGGGGATTCGCGGCCGACGACCTGCGCGGCCTCGCCGGACGGCGGCCGGATTCGCTCTTCGTGGTGGACGAGGCCTTTGCGGATTTCCCCGGCGAGCCCGACCGGCTGGCGGGCAGACGGCCCGAGAACGTCGTGGTCCTGCTCTCCCTGACCAAGTTCCTGGCCGTGCCCGGGCTGCGCCTGGGGCTGTGCGCCGCCTCTCCGGAGACGATCCGCCGCATCGCCGCCCTCCTGCCGCCCTGGCAGTGCTCCACCCTGGCCCAGGCCGTGGGCGCGCGCGGCCTGGCCGACGACGCATTCCGCGCGCGAAGCGTGGCCGCCTGCCGGGAGTACCGGGAGCACCTGCGCGGCCTGCTCGCCGCCTTCCCGGAGATCGCCGTCTTTCCCGGCGAGGCCGACTTCCTGCTCTGCCGCCTGCTCGCGGGCGGCCCGAAGGGCGCGGGACCCGTCGCGGACGCGCCCGGACTGGCCGAACGGCTCCTGGCCGAGCGCATCGCCGTCCGCGTCTGCGACAACTTCGCGGGGCTTGACGCCTCCTGGTTCCGCCTGGCCGTCAGGCCGCCCGAGGAGAACGCACGCCTGGCCGAGGCCCTGGCCCGAGTCCTCGGCCGCGCGCCCGCGCGAAAGAACCGCCGCACGCCCGCGATCATGGTCCAGGGCGTGTGCTCCAACGCGGGGAAGAGCGTGCTCGCGGCCGGACTGTGCCGCGTGCTCCTGCAGGACGGCCACGCCCCCTGCCCCTTCAAGGCCCAGAACATGTCGCTCAACTCCTTCGTCACCCAGGACGGGGGGGAGATGGGCCGCGCCCAGGTGACGCAGGCCCTGGCATCCGGCCGCGAGCCGGACGCACGCATGAATCCGGTGCTGCTCAAGCCCTCCTCGGACACGGGCTCGCAGGTCATCGTGCTCGGCCGCCCCGTGGGCAACATGCGCGTGGCCGAGTACACGGACTACAAGCCGCGGGTCTTCGGCACGGTCTGCGCGGCCTACGACGAGCTGGCCGCGGGAGCCGGGGTCATGGTCCTCGAGGGCGCGGGCTCTCCGGCCGAGGTGAACCTCAAGGCCCACGACATCGTGAACATGGCCATGGCGCGCCACGCGGGCGCCCGCGTGCTCCTGGCCGCGGACATCGACCGCGGCGGCTCCTTCGCCTCCCTGGCCGGGACCATGGACTGTCTACAGGAGTGGGAGCGCGCCCTGGTGGCGGGCTTCGTGCTCAACAAGTTCCGGGGCGATCCCTCGCTGCTGGCCGAGGGCTTCGACTTCCTGCGCCTGCACACGGGCCGCCCCACGCTCGGGGTGGTGCCCTGGCTGCCCGACCTCGGCCTGCCCGAGGAGGATTCCGTCTCCTTCAAGGCCGGAATCTCCCTGCCGCGCGCAAAAAAGGACGCCGTCCTGGACGTGGCCGTGGCCGACCTGCCGCACATCTCGAACTTCACGGACCTCGACGCCCTGGCCGCCGAGCCCGACGTGGCCGTGCGCCTCGTGCGCTCGGGCGACGAGCTCGGCGAGCCGGACATGGTCGTCCTGCCCGGCTCCAAGAACACGCTCTCCGACCTCGCCTGGCTGCGCGCCTCCGGCATCGCGGACGCCCTGGCGGCGCTCGACGGCCGGGCCGAGATCGTGGGCATCTGCGGAGGGCTTCAGATGCTCGGCAGGCGCATGGAGGACCCCCTCGGGCTCGAGTCCGCCATCGAGTCCGCGCCGGGCCTCGGGCTGCTCGACCTCTCCACGGTCCTGGCCGCGGACAAGACCCTGACCCGGCGCACGGCCACGGACCTGGCCACGGGCCGCGCGGTCACGGGCTACGAGATCCACCACGGCCTGACGGACTCCGAGGGCGAGGGCCGCCCGCTCTACGCCGAGGACGAGGGGCTGGGCCGCGCCGCCGGGCACGGCCGCACCTGGGGCACCTATCTGCACGGCGTGTTCGACGCCGACGAGTACCGCCGCGCCGTGCTCGACCGCCTGCGCGGGCGCAGGGGGCTCCCGCCCCTTGGCAGGGTGCAGGTGCGCTACGGCATAGACGCGGCCCTGGACCGGCTGGCCGAGGTCGTCAGAACGTCGCTGGACATGGGCGCCGTCTACCGTATGCTCGGGTTCTGACCATGAGCGACCATATGGACACCACAGCCTCTCCCGGGCCCATCCTGGCCCTGGAGCACGTGCGCTTCGCCCATCCCGGCAAGCCGCCCGTGTTCGACGACGTCTCGCTCGCCTTTGCGGGCGGCGCCTTCGTCGTCGTGCGCGGCCCCTCGGGCGCGGGCAAGTCCACGCTCCTGCGCCTGCTCTGCCGCATGGAGGAGCCCCAGGCCGGACAGCTGCTCTTCCACGGCCGCCCCTATTCCTTCGTGCCGCCGAGCGAGCTGCGCCGCCGCGTCGCGCTCATCCAGCAGTCGCCCCAGGTGCTGCCGGCAAGCGTGGCCGCGAACCTGCGCCTGCCCTTCAGCCTGAAGGCCAACCACGGTCTGCGCGCTCCCTCGGACGAGGAGCTTTCGGCCTGGCTCGCGCGCTTCCTGCTCGCGGGCGTTTCGCTCTCCGACGAGGCGGCCGGTCTCTCCGTGGGACAGCGCCAGCGGCTCTGCCTCATCCGCAGCCTGCTCCTCGACCCGGACGTGCTCCTGCTCGACGAGCCGACCTCGGCCCTGGACCCCGAGAGCGCGGCCCTGGTCATGGCCGAGGCCGCGCGGCTGAACGGCGAGGAGGGGCGGACCGTGATCCTGGTCTCGCACACCGAGAATCTCGTCCTGCCGCCCGCTGCCCGCGTGCTGCGCGTGGACCGGGGCGCTTCGTGGGAAAACGGAGAGACAGGGGAAGGAGGCGGCCATGCCCGCTGAGATAGGCCCGCTGCAGCTCTGCCTCGGCCTCGGCTTCATCCTCTTCGGGCTCGCGGGCTCGCGCGTCTGGCGGCTCGGGCTCGAGCGCGACCTGGTGGTGGGCACGATCCGCACCTTCGCCCAGCTCTTCCTCATGGGCTACGTGCTGACCTTCGTCTTCTCCGTGCACAACCCGGCCCTCGTGGCCCTGGTCTTCGTGGTCATGGTGGCCTCGGCCGCGCACATCGTGCGCGGCAGGGTCAAGGAGCGGAAGGTGAACGTGACCGTGCCGGTCTTCGTCTCCATGTTCGCCTCCTACTTCGTGGTCTCGGTGCTGGTCACCGGGGTCATCGTCCAGGCCAGGCCGTGGTGGCAGCCGGAATACTTCATCCCCCTCTCGGGCATGGTCGTGGGCAACTCCATGACCGCCATCGCCCTGGCCCTGGACAGGCTGCTCTCCGAGCTGCGCGACAAGCGCGAGCGCGTGGAGATGCTGCTCGCGCTCGGCGCGGACATGCGCGAGGCCTCGGCCGACGCGGTGCGCGAGGCGCTGCACGCGGGCGTCATGCCCTCGGTGAACTCGATGATGGGCGTGGGGCTCGTCTTCATCCCCGGGATGATGACCGGCCAGATCCTGGCCGGGGCCGACCCGCTGGCGGCCATCCGCTACCAGATCGTGGTCATGCTCATGCTCGTGGGCGCCACGGCGCTGGGCAGCCTGGCCGTGGTCCTCTGGGTCCGCCGCCGCTGCTTCGGCCCGGCTCAGAATCTCCTGCTGAAGCCCTAGCAGGCCGCCCCAAAACGGCGATCAGCTCTCCCTGATTTTTCCGGCAGACATCCAAACGGGAAAGAAACAGGGCGCTGCCCGCTCCCGGCGGACAGCGCCCTGTTCCGATCACGACCTCCCGTCCGAGGCCGCTCAAAACGCGCCGGATGCAAGGAGCAAGAAAAATTCGCGCCCGACGCGTATTGCAACATACGCGAGGGCGCGAATTTTTCGCAGCGACGCCGCAGACGGCGCGTTCTCAGCGGCCTGCACTATTCACGCGCAAGCGCGAGGAGAGTGCGCACGCCGAAGCCCGTGCCGCCCTTGGGGCAGAGCTCGGAGGCCGCGTCCGCGAAGGCCGTGGGCGCGATGTCCAGGTGCGCCCACGAGGCGCCCTCGGGCACGAAGCGCTTGAGGAACATGGCCGCGGTGATGGCCCCGCCCTCGCGGCGGCCAACGTTCTTCAGGTCCGCGGTCTCGCTCTCCAGCTCCTTGGCGAAGGCCTCGTCCAGGGGCAGGGGCCAGAACTTGTCGCCAAGCGTCGCCCCCGTCTCCCGGATGCGCGCGGCAAGGGCCTCGTCGGCCGAGAAGACGCCCGCGTAGTGCACGCCGAGCGCGATGCGGCAGGCGCCGGTGAGCGTCGCCAGGTCGATGATCCGCTCCGGGGAGAAGCGCTTGGCGTAGGCCAGGGCGTCGCAGAGCAGCAGGCGGCCCTCGGCGTCGGTGTTGACGATCTCCACGGTGAGGCCCGAGAGGGTGCGCACCACGTCGCCCGGCTTCACGCTGCCGCCGTCCGGCATGTTGTCCGTGCAGGGCAGCAGCCCGACCACGCGGCAGAGCCCGGCCGCGCGGCCGAGCATGCCCATGGCCTCCAGGCAGCCGAGCACGGCCGCGGCGCCCGCCATGTCGCTCTTCATCTCCTCCATGCCCGCCGAGGGCTTGAGGCTGATGCCGCCGGTGTCGAAGGTCACGCCCTTGCCGACGAGGACGAGGGGCGCGGCGGCGGACTTGGGGTCGGTGTCCACGACGATGAAGCGCGGATCGGAGCGCGAGCCCTGGGCCACGGCCGCGAACGCGCCCATGCCCAGGTCCTCGATCTCGGCGCGGCCGAGCACCTGGCAGAAGAAGCCGTGGCGTTCGGCGATCTCGCGCGCGGTCTCGGCCAGGGCGTCCGGTGAGGCCAGGTTGGAGGGCCGGTTGACCAGGGTGCGGGCCATGAGCATGCCCGCGGCCTCCGCCTCGGCCAGGGCCAGGGCGGCCGAAAGCTCCTCTCCGCTCCCGTTCGTGAGCAGCAGGACCTCTTCCGGGTCCACGGGCACCTCGCCCTCGGTCTTCAGCTCCCTGAAGGAGTAGAGCGCCAGGCGCACGGCCAGGGCGGCCTCGCGCACGAGGGCCGCCTCGTCCGCCACGCCGGGGACGGTGGGCAGACCGGCGAGGGAGACGCCGAGGCGCGCGGTCTTGCGCTCGCGCGCGAGCCTTGCGCCCGCGGCCACGGCCTGGCGCAGGCGGGCCGCGTCCAGCTCCTTGGCCTCCCCGAGCCCGACCGCGGCCAGGCGGCGGCAGGGCGAGCCCTCGGGGGCATAGAGGAAGGCGGTCTCCTTGTGCTTGGAGGAGGCCTCGGCAAGGCCCGGGGTGGCCGCAAGGCCCGTGAATGGCTCGGGCAGCGCGGGGGCGCTATCGGCGGCCAGGGGAAGGATCAGGGTGTCCAGGCCGGAGGCGGAATCGTAGGCGGCGATGCGTATGTCCACGGGAACTCCTCGTGTCGGTGGCGTTTCCCCACTTCCTAGCAGACCCGGCAGGCAGGGGGCAATTTTTTCAGCCCCGTGCGCCGCAAGGATCGTTCCGCCCCCTCTGAAAATTATTTTTTTACAAACGTTGACAATGGGTTGACCGAACAGGACGCAGCGGGTGGCATCGGCCTTGCGATGGGAGCCACGGCGAGAACTTTTTGCCCCCAGGGTCAGTCTGCAAAGGGGGCGCGGAACACGCCGGGAGAATACCATGTTCGGTTCCATGTACGTCGGCGCCACGGGAGCCGTGGCGCTCAGCAATTCGATCCAGGTCACGAGCAACAACCTGGCGAACGTGAACACCATCGGGTTCAAGAGCAGCCGGACGCTGTTCCAGGACCTGATGTACCAGGACCAGCCGGGCGGCTACAAATCCGACGGCGGCACGGTCTACGGCGCCGGGGCCGTGGGCAAGGGCGTCTCCATCGCGGACATCATGACCGACTTCAGGAACGGCCCCTACGAGGCAGGCACCAACGTCACGGACCTGGCCATCGCGGGGGACGGCTTCTTCAAGGTCGTGGACGGCCAGGCCAACGCCTTCTACACGCGCGCGGGCAACTTCCGCTTCGACAAGGAGGGCGTGCTGCGCCTGCCCTCGGGCATGGCGCTGCAGGGCTACGCCATGGACCAGCAGACCGGCGCAACGGCGGGCTCGACCAGCGACATCCACCTGCCCGTGGTCCAGGAGACCATAAACGGCCAGACCGTCTCCGTGATCCGCTCCCTGCCCCAGGCGACCGGGAGCGTGACCATGGACACCAACCTCAATTCGGGAAGCCTGGACAGGAGCACGGACACGTCCAACCCCTTCTTCGCCCTGGCCAAGGCCTGGGACGGCACGAGCTCCCCGCCGCTGGCCGACGAATCCTTCGCCTACCGCAGCGGCATCCAGGTCTACGACGCCAACGGTAACGCCCACACCCTGAACGTCTATTTCGATCCGGCCTCGACCGGCGTGGGCGGACTCGGCGCGGGCGGCACCAGGGTCTGGGAATACGTGGTCGGCGTCGATCCCTCGGAGGACGGCCGCAGCCTGGTGGATTCCGGGGCAAAGGGCCTGCTGATGGCGGGCACCCTGACCTTCAACGCCGCCGGCAACCTCACGGACCAGACCGCCTGGATCATGGACCCTTCGGCCTCGAGCGCCGGAAACCTGAGCATGTGGCATCTGGCCTCGCTTTCGGCCGACGGCCACCCGCAGTTCGACGCCTCGTTCCTCTCCTCGGGCGCGGCCGCCGCCCAGCAGGCCATAGCGCTCGACTTCGGCATCGCCTCCGACGGCACGGGCTGGTCCACGTCCAACGCCGCCACGGCCGCGGGCATCGGCTCCAACGCCTCGAACCTGCCGAGCATGAACGCCACGCCGAGCGGCGCGCTGGCCACAACGAGCTACTCCTCCTCCTCGGTGACCCTGAACCAGAACCAGGACGGCTACGCAGAGGGCTACCTCAACTACCTGACCGTGGACTCCAAGGGCGTCATCGCGGGCCACTTCACCAACGGCCAGACCGAGGGGATCTACAAGCTGGCCCTCTACGACTTCACGAACGACTACGGGCTGCGTCACGAGGGGGGAAACCTCTTCTCCGCGACCAAGGAATCCGGGGCGGCCATCGAAGGCGCGGCCGGGGAGAAGGGCCTGGGCACGGTGCAGCAGTCCACGCTCGAGCAGTCCAACGTGGACATGGCCACGGAATTCGCCAACCTGATCGTCAACCAGCGCGGCTTCCAGGCCAACACCAAGGTCATCACAACGGCCGACTCGCTGATCTCCACCCTGGAGCAGGTCATCCGCTAGCCGCGCCCTGCCGCACAAGCTTCCGGCGCCGTCCCGCATGCGGGACGGCGCCTTTTTTTGCCTTGCGACGCGAAAAGCCGACCGAACGACACACGACCGCAACCTGCCGCGCGTCCGCCGCCGTTTCGTAACCGCGCCGCGCTACGAGGGACCATCATCGGATCCGGCCGATTCGTCGGCCCCAGGAGCACTCCATGCAGACACCCGGCACGCACAAGGACGCTGCGCACGCGCTTCCCCTCCCCGGCCCGGCCCGGCGGACGCGGCCAGCGCACGGCACCGCGCAACGAGACCTCGAGGAGGAGACGACCATGGCGCACGAGCAACGGCCCGGCACCGCCCACCGCTCTCCCCAGGCCCAGGCGCGGTCCGGCGCGGCGGAGGACGCAGCGCAAGGCGAGGCAGGCGCGGAGAAAGCGAACCTTCCGGGGCAGGCACGGCCCGAGGCATCCTCGATCCTCGCCCCGGACTGGAGCCCCTCCAGCGTGCTCGAGCAGGCGCAGCTGCCCTTTTGCGTGACCGCCCTGGACGGCCGCTTCCTCTACGCCAACCAGGCCTTCCGCGAACTCCTCGGCTGGGGCCCGGCCCAGATCCCGACCATGTTCTGGCCCGACGACGTCTGCCCCGGCCCCCTGGGCAGCGAGGCGGACGATCAGGAGGAGCAGCTCTGCGAGGAGGTGCTCCTCGGCGGCTCCTCCGTGCGCCAGCGTCTGCTGCTGCGCACCAGGGAGGGACGCCCCCTGAGCGTGGAGGCCGACCGCCACCTGGGCACGGACGAAACCGGACGGCCCGCCTATTTCTTCACCTTCCTGCACCTGCCCGCGGCCCGGACAGAGGACGCCGGGCCCCTCGAGGGCCGCCTGCAGGCGCCGCCGCTCCCCTCCTCTCCGGCCGCGCTGCCCCTGCAGGCCCGCCTCACGCTCTCGCGCATCCTGGGCGAGGGCGTGGGCACCCGACCGGGCAGGACCGGCGCCTCGCAGAGCGCCTTCGAGCGCGCCCTCGCCGCCCAGGGAGCCGAGGGCTGGACCACGGCCCCGCTCTGGGACGCCGCGCGCCTGGCCGAGTCCATGGACCACGGGCTGGCCCATCTCCTCGCGGAATTCGGGATACCCGAGGCGTCCCTGTCGGCCTCGGTGCTGGCGCAGTGCCTCCCAGTGCCCCAGGAGACCGCGCTCTTCCTCGACTTCATGGTCTTCGAGCTGCTCTACGGAGCCCTGCCCAAGTCCCACTCCAAGCTCAAGGCCGCGACCTTGCGCGTGGAGATATCGGACGGGCCCGACAACCGGTTGCGCCTATCGGCCAGAGACAACGGGCGGCTCTTCCGCAAGCTCAAGCTGCACGACAAGAAGGACACCCCTCTCTCCCGCATGGCCGAACGCATCATCGGGCTCGGCGGCTCGATCTTCCTCATCCGCAACGACGTCACCGAACTCAAGATAAGCCTTCCCAGGCAACCCGCATAAGGAGCAGGTCATGAGCAAGAGCAAGGTCAAGATCGACAGCGTCATGGAACTTTCCCGCGTCGTGGCCACCCTCGAGGACGTGCTGGCCTCCTTCAAGGCCGGCACCCTGCACGTCAGCCTCGGCGACGATGCAGTGACCCTCGTGCCGCCCACGGTGGTGGACTTTGAAATGGAACTCGAATCCAAGAAGGACAAGGCCAAGATCAATATCGAGATCAGCTGGCGCGCCGACAGGAAAGGCGCCGCGGCGTCCGACATGACCATCGCGACGCAGGAGCCCGGCATGAAGATCGGCTGAGGCGGACATTGCTCTTTATTTCACTTGAAGGAACAGGGGGAAGCGTATATAAGACAACTCGCGGAAGTAGTCTCGGCACAGCCGCACTTCTGCTGCCGCAAGAGGAGGATACATGCAGCCGTGCGCCCGGCTTCTGGTCGCAGACGACCACGCCATAGTCCGTGAAGGACTGTGCCGGTTGCTGGCCACGCACCCGGGCTTCTGCATCTGCGGCGAGGCGTCCGACGGACGCACGGCCGTGGAGAAGAGCGCGGAGCTCTCTCCCGACGTCGTGCTCATGGACATCGGGATGCCCGGCATGGACGGCATCGAGGCCACCTCGCGCATCAAGGATGCCTGCCCCGGGACGCGCATCCTCATCCTCACCGCCTACGAGGACAAGAACCTCGTCCGTCTGGCCCTCAAGGCCGGGGCAGACGGCTACCTGCTCAAGAACGCCGACCGCGACAAGCTGGCCCAGGCCATCAACGCCGTGCTCGACGAGGGCCGCTACTTCGAGCCGGACCTGCACATCACGCCGCTGCCGGACGACGGCGAGGACGAGGACGGCCAGTTCGCCGTGCTCACCCGCCGCGAAAAGGAGATCCTGGCCCTGGTCGCGGGCGGCCTCAAGAACCGCGAAATCTCCGACAAGCTCTGCATCAGCGTCAAGACCGTGGAGAAACACCGCGCCAACCTGATGAAGAAGCTCGACCTGCACTCCGTGGCCGAGCTCGTCTCGTTTGCCCTCAAGGCCGACTTCCTATTGCGTTGACCGGGCGCTGAAAACGCGCCGCCTGCGGCGTCGCTGCGAAAAAATCGCGCCCTCGCGTATGTGCAATACGCTTCGGGCGCGATTTTTTCTTGCTCCTTGCATCCGACACGCTTTGAGCCGCCTTGCGGGAGGAAATGGAGACTTGGTCTTCCGTTCGTGCGAGGGCGAGATTTTTTCGTGGTCCGAGCGCAGCGAGGGGCAGGAGAAAATCCCGCCCGCTTCGTTTTGCGGCCTGCCACGCCCAGAAGAAGCTTATCCGATCACCCGAAGCGACGCGTGCGAAAGGGGTCCAGGCTCAGCCTGGCGCAGGGAGGGTGCAGAGAGGGGGCGCGCAGCCCCCTCCCTGCCCGCCGGAGGCATCTTCTCCGTTCGCCCTTACCGGGCGGCGGCCAGATCCATGAGCGTGTAGGTCAGGTGGGCGGCGGCGAAGTCGGAGGCGTGGTCGTGCGGCCGGGGGGCCAGCTCGACCACGTCGCAGCCGACGAGCCTGCGGCCGGTGCAGGCGCGCTCCAGGGCCAGGATGGCCTCGCGCCAGGTGAGTCCGCCGGGCACGGGCGTGCCGGTGGCGGGCATGATGGAGGGGTCGAGGCCGTCCACGTCGAAGGTGACGTAGATGTCCTCGGGAAAGTCGGGCGGCAGGAGCGGGTCCGGGATGCCGCGCTCCCAGACGGCGCGTGCGTCGAGGTGGCGGATGCGGCCCGGGTGCGCGTCGCGGCAGTCGAGTTCCTCGACGCTCGGCACGCGCACGCCGATCTGGAAGATGGGAAGGCCGAGGTCCAGAGCGCGGCGCATGACGCAGGCGTGGGAGTACGGCGAGTCCTCGTAGGTGTCGCGCAGGTCGGCGTGGGCGTCGAACTGGATGAGGCCCACGGGTCGGTCGAGCTTTGCGCACGCGCGAAACGCCCCGAGCGAGACGGTGTGCTCGCCGCCGAGGAGCACGGGCACGGCGCCGAGCGCGAGGGCCTTTGCGGTCGCGGCCTCTATGCGGAAAAGCACGTCCTCGGGCGAGCCGGAGCAGTCTATGGCCGGGGCCGTGTATATGCCTCGGCTGCCGGGCAGGCGGCGGCCGACGTTGGCCTCGAGCTGGGCGCTGGCGGCGAGGATGGCGGCCGGGCCGTCCGCGGTTCCTCCGCCGTAGGAGACCGAGGCCTCGAAGGGGCAGGGGATGACGTGGAAGAAGGCCTGATCGGGCGCGCAGGCCGGGAACTCGTCGGCGTGGAAGAGGGGCTGGCCGCTCACGAGAGCCGTTCCTTGAAGTCCTGGTAGCCGAAGGTCCTGACCACGCGCGGGGAGTCGGAATCCGGCTCGCGCAGGCAGATGGCGGGCAGGTTGACGCCGTTGAAGGTGTTGTTCTTGACCATGGAGTAGATGGCCATGTCGCAGAAGACGAGGCGGTCGCCCACGCGCAGGGGGGCATCGAAGGAGTAGTCCCCGGCCACGTCGCCCGCGAGGCAGGAGAGCCCGCCCAGGCGGTAGGTGTGGGCCTTCTCGCCCGGCATCCCGGCGCCGATGATCTCCGGCCTGTAGGGCATCTCGATGACGTCCGGCATGTGGCAGGGCACGGCGGTGTCGAGGATGGCGATGGGCATGCCGCGCTCGACCACGTCCAGGACCTCGCTGACGAGGAAGCCCGCGTTCAGGGCCACGGCCTCGCCGGGTTCGAGGTAGACCTGCACGCCGTGGCGGGCCTTGAAGGCGTTGATCGTCTCGCAGAGCAGGTCGAGGTCGTAGTCCGGCCGGGTGATGTGATGCCCGCCGCCGAAATTGACGTAGGAGAGGCCGGGAATGAGGTCCGCGAAGCGTTCCTCGAAGGCGGCCAGGGTGCGGGCCAGGGCATCGGCGTTGTGCTGGCAGAGAGTGTGGAAGTGCAGGCCCGAGATGCCGCGCATGGGGTTGTCGCGGCCCGCGAACTCGGCGCGGTGGATGCCCAGCCGCGAGCAGGGGCCGCAGGGGTCGTAAATGGGCGTGTGGCCCTCGGAGTGCTCGGGATTCACGCGCAGGGCGACGTGCGGCGGATGCGCGGCCGCCTCGAGGATCGGGCGGAAGCGGTCGAGCTGGGCGAAGGAGTTGAAGACCACGTGGTCGGAGAGTTCGGCGAACTCCCGCACGTGCGCCTCGGTCATGCCCGCGGCGAAGGAGTGCACCTCGCCGCCGAACTCCTCGCGCGCGAGGCGCGCCTCGTGCGGGGAGCTGGCGCAGCAGCCGTCGAGCGCCCAGCGGATGTGCGGGAAGGCGGCGAAGGTCGCGAAGCCCTTGAGCGCGAGGAGGATCCTGCAGCCCGTGCGCCTGCGCACGGAATCGAGGATCTCCGCGTTCCTGCGGAGCAGGCCCGCGTCCACCACGTACGAGGGCGTGGGCACGCGGGCCGGGTCGAAGGCGAGCCCGGCGGACAGCGCCGCCGGGCTTCCCTTCGCGCTCCCGTCAGTCAAGGAAGGTCTCCTTCCAGGGCAGGCCGCGCCTGGCAAGCTCTTCCAGGAAGGGATCGGGATCGAACTGCTCCATGTTCCAGACGCCGGGCTTGTGCCAGATGCCCTTGACCATCATGGCCGCGCCGACCATGGCGGGCACGCCCGTGGTGTAGGAGATGGCCTGGGAGTTGGTCTCCCGGTAGGCCTCCTCGTGGTCGCAGATCTGGTAGATGTAGTAGCGCTTGGCCTTGCCGTCCTTGCCCTCGCCCGCGATCACGTTGCCGATGCAGGTGCGGCCCTTGGTCAGGGGGCCGAGCGAGCCCGGATCGGGCAGCACGGCCTTCAGAAACTGCAGGGGCACGATCTTCTGGCCGCGGAACTCGACCGGGTCGATGCGGGTCATGCCGATGTTCTCGAGCACGCTCAGGTGCTTCAGATAGTTCTCGCCGAACGTCATCCAGAAGCGGGCGCGCTTGATCTCCGGGAAGTGGCGGACGAGCGACTCCAGCTCCTCATGGTACATGAGGAAGCACTTGCGCTTGCCGATGCCCTCGGGGAAGTCGTAGGTCCAGGCCCAGGAGAGCGGGTCGGTCTCGACCCAGTCGCCGTGCTCGTAGTAGCGGCCGCGGGCCGTGACCTCGCGGATGTTGATCTCGGGGTTGAAGTTGGTGGCGAAGGCCTGCCCGTGGTCGCCCGCGTTGCAGTCGATGATGTCGAGCTGGTCCATGCGCGCGAAGTGGTGCTTCCTGGCGTAGGCCGTGAAGACGTTGGTCACGCCCGGGTCGAAGCCTGAACCGAGCAGCGCCATGAGGCCCGCCTTCTCGAAGCGGTCCTGGTAGGCCCACTGCCACTTGTACTCGAACTTGGCCACGTCGGGCGGCTCGTAGTTGGCGGTGTCCAGGTAGTCCACGCCGCACTCGAGGCAGGCGTCCATGATGGTCAGGTCCTGGTAGGGCAGGGCCACGTTGATGACGAGCTTCGGCTTGTAGTCCTTCAGCAGGGCCACGAGCTCGGGGACCTTGTCCGCGTCCACGCGGGCGGTGGACACGGGGCGCGGCAGCTCGGCCGCGATGGCGTCGCACTTCTCCTTGGTGCGCGAGGCGAGCATGAGCTCGGAGAAGATTTCCGGGGCCTGGGCGCACTTGTGGGCGACCACGCGGCCCACGCCTCCGGCGCCGATGATGAGCGTCTTGGACATGGGGGTGTCTCCTTTTCTCCCTGCCGCCGGGCGGTAAGGGGCGCGTTAGCGTTCGAAGTAGGTGTAGCCGCGCATGCCGTCCTCGAAGGCGCGCATGATCTCGCGGCGTTCGCGGGCCGAGATGAGGCCCTCGCGGACCGCCTTTTCCGCGGTCTCGCGGAACTTGGAGCTGAGCTTCTTGGGGTTGAACTCCACGTAGGAGAGCACGTCGCCCACGGCGTCGCCCTCGATCTCGCGCACGAAGTCGAAGCTGCCGTCCTCGTGGATGCGCAAGCTGACCACGTTGGTGTCGCCCATGAGGTTGTGCAGGTCGCCGAGCGTCTCCTGGTAGGCGCCCACGAGGAAGACTCCGAGGTAGTACTCCTCGCTGTCCTTCAGCTCGTGCACGGGCAGGGCCTTGGCCACGGCGTGCTGGTCGATGAAGCGGTCGATCTTGCCGTCGCAGTCGCAGGTGATGTCGGCCAGGATGGCGCGGCGCGTGGGCATCTCGTCCAGGCGGTGCACCGGCATGATGGGGAAGATGTGGCCGATGGCCCAGGAGTCGGGCACGGACTGGAAGACGCTCATGTTGGCGTAGTAGACGTCGGAGAGCGAATCTTCCAGGTCCTCGAGCTCGGGCGGCACCTGCTTCAGCTGTTTCAGGTGCAGCGCGGCCTGGATGACCATGTGCCAGAAGATGTTCTCGGCCAGGGCGCGCTGGCGCAGGGTGATGTGGCCGTGGCGGAAGAGCGCGCGCGTCTCGTCGCGGTAGTAGATGGCGTCGTTCAGGCTCTCCTGCACGTTGCGCACGGACATGGACTTGGCCGCCTCGTAGAGGTTCTCGATGATGGTCGGCGTGTCCTCGGGCAGGGCGGGCGGCAGGGGCAGGGCCTCGAAGCGGGCGGTGTCCAGGATGTTGAAGAGCAGGACCGAATAGTAGGCCACGAGGGCGCGGCCGGACTCGGTGATGATCACCGGGTGGTCCACGCCGCGCTCGTCCAGCGTCTGCATGACCGCCTCGACCACGTCGGCGCAGTACTCGTCCAGGGTGTAGTTGCGCGAGTTGGAGTAGTTGGTGTGCGAGCCGTCGTAGTCCACGGCCAGGCCGCCGCCGAGGTCGAGATAGCCCATGGTCGCGCCCTCGTCCACGAGCCCGGCGTAGACGCGGCAGGCCTCGTAGACCGCGGTGCGGATGTCGCGGATGTTGGGGATCTGCGAGCCCAGGTGGTAGTGCAGCAGGCGCAGGCAGTGCAGCTTGTCCCCGGCCTTCAGCCGGTCCACGACCTGCACGAGCTGGGCGGTGTCCAGGCCGAAGATGGAGCGGTCCCCGCCGGACTCGGTCCAGTGGCCGCCCGCCTTGGCCGCGAGCTTCATGCGCGCGCCGAGCAGCGGCTCGATGCCGAGCGCCTCGGAGCGCTCGAGGATGAGCTCGAGCTCGGAGGGCATCTCGAGGACGAAGAAGATGTTGTAGCCCATCTTGCGGGCGTACAGGCCGAGGTCGATGAACTCCTCGTCCTTGTAGCCGTTGCAGATCAGGCAGGCCTCGGGGTCGCGCAGCATGGAGAGCGCGGCGATGAGCTCGGCCTTGGAGCCGGCCTCGAGCCCGTGGTGGTACTTGCCGCCGTAGCGGGTGATCTCCTCGACCACCTGCTCCTGCTGGTTGACCTTGATGGGATAGACGCCGCGGAAGACGTTCTTGTACTCCAGGCGGTCCATGGCCGTGCGGAAGGACTCGTGCAGGAGCGAGATCTGCGAGTCGAGGATGTTCTCCACGCGCAGCAGCACCGGCATGTCCAGCCCGCGCTCGCGCAGCCCCTTGATGATCTTGGGGATGGAGACCCGGACCTTCTTGTTGTCCAGAAAGGGCGTGATGACGACGTGGCCGTCGCGGGCGACGTCGAAATAGCCCGCGCCCCAGTTGCGGATGTTGTAGAGCTCCGCCGACTGCTCGACGGTCCAGCGTTCCAGCGCGTCCTTCTTCACCATGTACCGCCCTCCAAGACCGCGTGAATCTTCGCGGAAATATACACTACCCAGCGGGGTTGTAAAACGCCGGGGACATGGCCGATAGGGCCTTGTGCCGCATTTGTAAAGTGAAAATTTGGCGACGCCCCTCCCGGGGCTCGCGCCCACGCCGCGCGCGGCCCCGCGGACGCGGCGCTGAACGCGCCGCCGGGGCCGCCCGGGGGCCGGGCCCGCTCTTCCGAGGCCGCCCTGCGGTCAGCCCTGCCGCGCGGCCAGGGCCTCGGCCCGCAGCCGGGCCAGAAGCTCGCCCGAGGCCTCGCCCCGATCCCGCATCGTGGGCGGCAGGCGCACGGAGAGGACCGTCTTCAGGTCCGCGCGCGCCCTCTCGGCCGGAAAGCCCGGACAGAGGGCCGCGGCCGCGGCCAGGGCCTGGTCCGTGAGCTTCAGGACGTGCAGGCGGTGCAGCGCCGCGGCCTTGTCGCCCGGAGAAAGGTCCTGGTAGGCGAGAAGCTGCGCCAGCTCCTGCGTCGCCGCCAGGGCGGCCCTGCGCCAGGGCACGGGCAGGCGCAGCCGCTCGACCAGAGCCTCGGCCCCGGCCGCGTCGAGCACGCTGCACAGCGCCATGAAGACCGCCTGGGCACCGGATTCCCCGACCGGGGCTCCTGCCTGGGATTCGGCCTGGGATTCGGCCAGAAATTCGGCCGTCGCCTGGGCGCGCGCTCCGGCCTCGGCGGCCGTCTCCGGCGAAGCCAGCTCCGCGAACCAGGGGGCCAGGCAGCCCGCCTCGGCCAGGAGCGCCATGAAACGGCCCGGTGCCGGGCAGGCGCAGGCCTTGCGCAGCTCCATCCCCGCGCGCTCCGCCGCTGGCTCGGCCAGGTGCGGCCGGGCCAGGCGCATGGCCGCGATCAGCTCCGGGGCCGCGGCAAAGTCCGGAAAGCAGGCCGCGAAACGGGCAGCGCGCAGCACGCGCAGGGGATCGGCCAGGAAGTTCGCGGCGGCCACGGGCCGAAGCATCCTGTCCCTGATGTCGGCCAGGGCCCGCGGGTGGGCAAAAAGCCGCCCGTCCCCGCCGCGGGCCAGGGCGTTCACCGTCAGGTCGCGGACCGCGAGGTCGGCCGCGATGTCCGCCGCGTCCGAGAGGGTGTACTCCTCGCCGCGCCAGATCCAGGTGATGCCCTTGCGCCCCACCTGCCGAGCGCCGGGAAAGCGCGCGAGAAACTCCCCCTCGCCCGCGCCGAGCACGACCCAGTCGCGGTCCGCGCCCGCGCGGCCCATGATTTCGTCGCGCACCGCGCCGCCCACGAGATAGAGCTCCATGCCGCCTCCGGTCCGCGAGCATACGGCAAAGCCGCCGCGAAGGCCACGCCGGAGAAAACGGGGGCGATCAGCCATGCATCCGGCCGACCGATGGGAAAGCCCGGGCGGCAGCGCAATCTGCCGCCGGGACGACGGATCGCCCTTTTCCGGCGGACTGCTAGAGGGTGCAGGAGGAGACGCGCATGGGCACGAGGAGGTGGAACGAGCTGCCCGAGCCCGGCTCGCTCTCGCACCAGACGCGGCCGCCCATGCCCTCGGCCTGGCTGCGCGCCAGGGCGAGGCCGAGCCCCATGCCGCTGTTCCTCTTGGTCAGCACGTCCTCGCCCAGGGCGAAGGGCTCGAAGACCTGCTCCTGCTTCTCGGGCGGGATGCCCGGGCCGCTGTCGCGCACCACGGCCAGCAGGTTGACCCCGCCCAGGAACTGGCCGGGCAGGGCCGAGACGACGAGGGCCACCTCCCCCCGCTCGGTGAAGCGCACGGCGTTGTCCAGGAGGTGGTGCAGGATCTCCGAAAGATGGCGGGCGTCGCCCCGCAGCATGGCGGGCAGGTCCCCGTCCAGCTGCATGCAAAAGGAGAGCCCCTTGTCGGCGCAGCGCGCGGCCATGCCCCCGGCGATGCCGGAGAAGAAGGGGGCGGGCTCGAAGTCCGAGACTCCGGAGCGCGGCGGGCTCGCGGCCACGTGGGCCATGTCGAGGAGGCGGCCGATCGTCTCCTGGAGCTGGCGGGCCGCCTGCTGGGCCATGTCGAGGTAGCCCGCGGTCTCCGAGGGCTCCTCCGCGAAGGTGGCGAGCTGCAGCATGCCCACCAGCCCGTGCAGGGGCGTGCGCAGCTCGTGGCTGGCATTGGCCAGGAACTGGTCGCGCGCCTTGCGCACGCGGCGGCTGGTGGCGCGCGCCTCGGCCAGGGAGGCCCGGGCGCGGTGCGGGGCGTCCGCGTCCACGCAGGTCCCGGCCACGATCTGCGGAGCCCCGTCCAGGCTCGGCACGCTCTCGCCGAAGCAGCGCACCCAGTGCGGCGATCCGTTCTCCATCAGGAAGCGGAACTCGGCGTCGAAGGCCGGGGTCCTGCCCTGCAGGTGCGAGCGCAGCCGCTCCATGACCATGCCCCTGTCGGCCGGATGCACGCGGGCGGAAAAATCCCCGAGGGTGGCCAGGCGTTGCGCTGCTTCGTCGCCGAAGACCTCGGTCATGCCGGGGCCGAAATTCAGGCGGCCGCTGCCGACGTCGAGTTCCCACATGGCGAACTGACCGGCCCGGACGGCGGCAGACAGCTGTCGGCTCTGCCGCGGACAGCCGTTGCACCCTTCGCAGGTCTTCCCGCTCGGGCATTCCGCCATCGTCACGTCGGGCTTTCCGGCCGGACGTCGTCCGCCGCTGCCGCCCTGATCGGCCATACGCCTCCCGCGCCGCCGCCTCCCGCGCGACGGCTTGCCGCATTTTTCAAATCATACCCTGGCAGGTAAGAAAAAACAACTCGCCCCGGAGCGGCGAAGGGCCTCAATTCCTTCCGATTATCCCTTTTCCTCCACCAGCCAGATGGTGACGACTGAACACCATTCAAAGAACTTTGTAAACCGCCTTTCCGGCCCTTTTGCCTCTCCTCCACCTTGCCCCTCGCCCCGGTTGCATGTACCAGAAACCATGCGGCATATTCCCGCGCCCCCTTCCACCCCAGGCGTTCCCGGCAGCCCGCCCCGGGAGACGCCGCCGAGCGTGTCCGTCGAGCCCGCGGACGGCATGTCCGCAGGCTCTGCGGACGGCGGGCGCGTCGTGCTGCGCGGCGCCTGGACCGTCCAGTGGCTCGCCGCGGCCGCCGCCGGGCTCGAGAGCCTGGACTGCAGGGGGCGGACGCGCTTCGACGTCTCCGGCGTCACGGTCATGGACTCCGCCGGGGCCTGGGCCGTGGAGCGCGCGCGCAGGGCCCTGCGCACGAAAGGCTGCGAGGTCGAGTTCAGCGGGGCGTCAGAAGAGCAGGAGCTGCTCCTGGCCCACGTGGCCGCCTTCACGCCGGAGCTGCCGTTGCCAGCGGGACCGCGCCTCTATTTCCTGGAGATGCTGAACCGCATGGGCGCGGGCCTCATCCGAGTCACGAGCCATACGCTGCGCCAGATCGGCTTCACCGGCATGGCGCTCGCCTGCGCGGCGCGCACCCTCTTCCGGCCCGCGCGGCTGCGCCTGACCTCGGCCGTTCACCACATGGAGGCCGTGGGCATAGACGCCGTGCCCATCGTGGCCCTGCTCTCCTTCCTCATCGGCACGGTCATGGTCTTCGTGGCCGTGCAGCAGCTCGCCCGCTTCGGCGCGGAGCTCTACACCATCAACATGCTGGAGGTGGCCGTATACCGAGAGATGGCCCCCCTGCTCACGGCCATCATCGTGGCCGGCCGCTCGGGCAGCGCCTTCACCGCGCAGATCGGGGCCATGGTGGTCAACGAGGAGGTGGACGCCATGCGCTCCATGGGGCTCGACCCCCTGGAGATGCTCGTCCTGCCGCGCCTGCTGGCCCTGGTCCTCATGGTCCCGCTGCTGACCTTCATCGCGGACATGCTCGGCGTGCTGGGCGGCGGGCTCATGTGCTGGTCGTCCATCGGCATCGCCCCGGCCGCGTTCCTCGAGCGCTTCCAGAGCCTGCCCTGGCCGTGGCACTTCCGCGTGGGCCTCATCAAGGCCCCCTTCTTCGCCGTGATCATCGGCGCCATCGGCTGCTTCGAGGGCTTCGAGGTGCAGGGTTCCTCCGCCTCGGTGGGCGAGCGCACCACGCGCTCCGTGGTCGAGGCCATCTTCTGGGTCATCGTCCTGGACGCGGCCTTCGCCGCGTTCTTCAGCATCCTGGGCTACTGAGGAGGGGACGTGGACGGACACCGGCCGGTCATCGAGGTCAAGGGCGTGACCAACCGCTTCGGGCGGCAGGTGGTGCACGAGAATCTCGACCTCGCGGTCCTGCCCGGCGAGATCCTCGGCGTGATCGGCGGCTCGGGCGCGGGCAAGTCCGTGCTGCTGCAGACGATCATCGGGCTGCGCCGCCCCCAGGCGGGCACGGTGCGCGTGCTGGGGCACGAGGTGCACGACGCCTCGGCGCGCGAGCTCCACTCCCTGGAGCGGCGCTGGGGCGTCCTCTTCCAGGACGGCGCCCTCTTCTCCTCCCTGACCGTGACCCAGAACGTGCAGACCGCCATGCGCGAGCACCTGCGCCTGCCGCAGCGGCTCATGGACGAGCTGGCGGCCATGAAGCTGGCCATGGTCGGCCTGCCGCCCGAGGCCGGGTGCAAGTACCCCTCCGAGCTCTCCGGCGGCATGCGCAAGCGCGCCGGGCTCGCCCGGGCCCTGGCCCTGGACCCGGACATCCTCTTCCTGGACGAGCCCACCTCCGGGCTCGACCCCATCGGCGCCGCGGGCTTCGACCAGCTCGTCCTGAACCTGCACCGCACGCTGCGCCCCACGGTCTTCATGGTCACCCACGACCTCGACTCCCTGTACACGGTCTGCGACCGGGTGGCCGTGCTTGCGGAGCGGCGCATATGTGCTATTGGAACATTGGAGGAGATTCTTCGCGTGGACGAGCCCTGGATCAAGACATACTTCCTCGGTCCCCGCGGCCGCGCCGCGGCCGCCTGCCACGACACGCCCGGGGCTGAGGCGCCGGGCCCCGCCCCGGCCGGACAGGGAGCCGCCTGATGGAGATCCGGGCGCGCTACGTGGCCGTGGGACTGTTCACCCTGCTCGTGATCCTCGCCGGCTTCGGCTACGTCTGGTGGAAGGCCAAGGCGCAGCTCGAACGCAACACGGCGCTCTACGACATCTACTTCGAGGCCCCGGTCTCGGGCCTCGCGCCCGCGAGCGACGTGCAGTTCAACGGCATCAAGGTCGGCCAGGTGAAGGAGATCGCCGTGGTCCCGGACGATCCCTCCAAGGTCCGGGTGCGCGTGGACATCCGCCAGGACACCCCGATTCGCGAGGATTCCGTGGCCAAGCTCGAGCCCAAGGGCATCACCGGCGTGACCTTCGTCCAGATCCTCGGCGGAGCGAACCACAGCCCGCCGCTGCGCGCCAAGCCCGGCCAGGAGGTCCCGGTCATCCCCTCGCAGCGCTCCGAGCTCGCCGAGCTCGTGGCCTCGGCGCCCGAGGTCCTGAACCGGGCCATCGTGCTCCTGAACAACCTGAACGAGGTCCTGAGCCCCGAGAACCGCAAGGCCCTGACCCAGATCATCGGCAACGTGCGCGACGTGACCGCCACGGTGGCGAACAGGCGGGGGGAGATCGACCGCACCCTGGCGGACGCCGGGGCCGCGGCCAGGAACATCGCCGAGGTCTCGGGCCGCATGCGCTCCATGGCCGACCGCATGGACGTCATCCTGGGCCGGGCGCAGACCGCCTTCGACAAGGCCGACACGGCCATGAGCGCGGCCCGCGACACCTTCGCCCGGGCCGACGTGTTCATCGACAAGGATCTCGCCCAGGCCGCGGCCTCGTTCCGCACCCTGGCCGACGACCTCGACCGCGCGGTCAAGGAATCCTCGCCCGGCGTGGCCGCCTTCTCCAACGAAGGGCTGGCCAACCTGAACCGGCTGCTGCGCGAGGCCTCGGCCCTGGCGGCCAGCCTGGAGCGGCTGTCCGAGCGCGTGGAGTCCAACCCGCAATCCTTCCTGTTCGGCAACCGCCTGCCCGAGGAGCCCGTGAAATGAGCCCCGCCCGCAGCCTGAAGATCCTCGCCCGCGTCCTGGCGCCCGCGACCGCGCTCGCCGCCCTGCTCGTCCTCGCGGCCTGCTCGGGGCTGCCCGGCAACGGCCCGGCCCCGGACATCTACACCCTCTCGCCCAAGTCCACCTTCGAGGCCCAGGCGCCCAGGGTGGACAGCCAGCTCGCCCTGGCCATGCCCACGACCAGCCGGGCGCTGGACACGGACCGCATCGCCCTGCGCCCCGAGCCCCTGGAGTACCGCTACTACAAGGGCGTGCGCTGGACAGGCCACCTGCCCGCCATGGTCCAGACCCTGCTCCTCGAGTCCTTCGAGAACACCGGCCTGATCACGGCGGTGGGGCGCGACTCCAGCATCCTGCGCGCCGACTACCTGCTGCTCGCGGACATCCGGGAATTCCAGATCGACGACTTCGGCCCGTCCGCGCCGCGCGCCAACGTGCGCATCGTGCTCAAGCTGGTCCGCCAGCCCGCGTCGCGCATCGTGGACTCGCGGTCCTTCGAGGCCGAGGTGCCGTTCACGCGAAACGGCATGACCGGCATCGTGGGGGGCTTCGACCAGGCCCTGGGCAAGGTGCTCAAGAAGGGCGTGCCCTGGGCGCTCGAGAACATCGCCCAGGACGCCGCGGCCAGATAGGCCGGGGGGCTGTCCGGGGACATTCCGCCGTGCTGCCCGGCGAGGCTCGTCCCGGGCCGATCGCCGACCCCATTTACTGCGGAATGCGGCAATGATAGGGGCGGCCGAACCGGAGGTCCCATGCGTCAGTCCCCTGTGCGCGTCCGCATTCCCGCCCCCTTTTCCGGGCTCGTCCTGCTGCTCGCCGCCGCCTGCCTGTGCGCGCTGCTCTCCCCGCTCCTGTCCCCGAGCCCCGCGCTCGCCCAGCAGTCTGCGTCCGTCTCGGGCCAGATCACCCTGCCCTCGGGCGATTCCGTGATCGGTGCCATCGTGGAGCTGAGCCTGAACGGCACCACCGTTGACACGGACGTGACCGGCTTCGACGGCGGCTACGCCTTCTCGGGCCTCAAGCCCGCCTCGGGCTACGAGATCATGGTGACCATGGAGACCCATTCACTGCGCAGCCACGTCTTCGACCTCGCCGCGGGGCAGAAGCTGAACCTCGACCTGTCCTTCTAGTGTGACGTCCGCAGGATACGCCTAGCCGTATCCTGCGGAGGATCGCTGCGCCGACGGCCTGCCGACGGCCTGCCCGCGGGCGCCTGTGCGGCGCCCGCTTGGCCCGGGCCGCGCCTCGTGCTAGCAAGGGGGCGTGCAGACCTGCCTGATCCACGCCAACTGCCAGGGCGAGCCCCTGGCGCGCCTGCTCCTGGCGCAGCCCGGCTTCGCCGCGCGCCATCGCTGCGGCGTGGTCCTGAACTACACGCGCGAGGAGGTCCCGGCCGAGGCGCTCTCCACCTGCGGGCTGTTCCTCTACCAGCACCTCGGCCCCGAGTGGGGCGAGCTCTCCTCCGCCGCGCTCCTCTCCAGGCTCCCTCCCGGCGCGACCAGCCTGTGCATCCCGAACCTCTTCTTCAAGGGCTACTGGCCGCTGTGGACCTCGGCCCCGGACTTCGACTACTCGGACGTGCTGCTCGACGCCCTTCTCGAGCGCGGCCTCTCCCGCGCCCAGGTCCTGCACCTCTACCTGCGCACCGATCCGGCCAAATACTGCGACCTCGACGCCCTCGCCGCCGCGTCCCTCGAGCACGAGCGGCGCAAGGAGGCGCACACGCCCATCAAGTACGTGGACCTGATCCTGTGCCGGTACAGGAAGGAACATCTCTTCTTCACCGTGAACCACCCGAAAAAGGCTCTGCTGCGCCATGTGGCGGACGGCGTGCTCGCCCACCTGGGGCTGCCGCCCCTCTCCGACGCCGAGGCCGCGACCGTGCCCGAGGAGCTCGGGGAGATCGAGCTGCCCGTGCATCCGGCCGTGGCCAGCCGCTTCGGCCTCTCCTTCGCCGCGCCGGACAGGCTGTGGGAGGTCTACGGCAGGAAGATGGACTTCGCGGAGTACGCGGGCCACTACGTGGACTGCAAGCTCATCGGGGAGAAGGATTTCATCGGCTACCTGCGGGTCATGGCCCTGCGGGCCGCGCGCAGCGAGGAGAATACCCGGCACACGGGCGGGGAGGACGCATGAGGAACGTGGCCTGGATCGGCGGGCTGGCCTTCAAGGACCACATGCCCGAGTTCGGCTGGCGGCCGCTGCACGTGCCGCTCCGGCCCGGCGTGCCGCTGTGCTGGGAGGAGATCAGGGCCGCGGCGGGCGAGGAGCCCGAGGCCCTGGTCTACGTGGATCGCTCGGCCGCGCTGCCCATGGTGGGCGTGGAGAGCTTCCCCTGCCCCACCTGCTTCTTCTGCATCGACAGCCACATCCACGCCTGGTACCCGGCCTGGGCCCAGGCCTTCGACGCCTGCGCCGTGAGCCTGAAGGACCACATCCCGGCCTTCGCCTCCCGCCTCGCGCCAGACCGCCTGGTCTGGCTGCCGCCTTTCGCCAAGGACACGGACCGCCCGCCCGAGAGCCCGCCCGAGCCCGAATGGGACCTGCTCTTCGTGGGCACCGTGGACCCGGAGACCACGCCCGGCCGCGTGCGCTTCCTCGACGAGCTGGGCAGGCTCTTCCCGGGCCTTGCGGTCATGCGCGGCGACTACCGCGGACTTTTCCCCAAGGCCAAGCTGGTGCTCAACGTGGCCGAGCGCGGGGACCTCAACTACCGCGTGCCCGAGGCCCTGGCCTGCGGGGCCTGCCTGCTGACCCCGGCCATCGCCAACGGCCAGGAGGAGCTGTTCCGGGACGGCGAGCACCTCTTCACCTATCCGCAGGGCGACGCCGCGGCCGTGGCCGCCCTGGCCCGCCGCCTGCTGGCCGAGCCCGAGCGCCGCGCCCGCGTGGCCGCGGCGGGACGGGCCGAGGTCGAGGCGCACCACCGCATGCGCCACCGTGCCCGCACCATGGCCACGCTCCTCGACTCCCTCGCCGCCGCAGGCGACGCGTCCCGGCGCCTTGCCCGCGCTGAGGAAATCCGCGCGACGCATCTCAGGCGGATCCTCCTGCACTGGGCCGAGGCCAGCGAGAATCCCGAGGCCCGGGGGCGGTATCTGGCCGCTGCCCGCGGCCTGCCCTGTCCGCCGCCCACGCCAGGCCTTTTTTGACGCCGCTCTGGATTCCGGCACGAAAATACTGTAAAAGGTTACAGGAATCTGCTTCCGGCCATCCGGATTCGCCCACGGGACAAGGCCACGAAATTTGGCCACCTGGACTCGGAACGAGGACATGCAGGGAAGAACGCCGAGCAACACGTGCCCCCATTGCGGCAGCCGGGAATTCTGGCCCTCGCGCAAGCGCGTGGCCGAATCGCTCTTCGGTCCGCTGCTGCCCTACCGTCCCTTCCGCTGCCGCGCCTGCCTCAAGCGCTATCTCGTGGCCAAGACGTGGTTCCTGCCCGTGGCGGGTGTCTTCCTTCTCGCCGTGGGCCTCGCCGTGGCCGCCTATTTCCTGGGCTTTCGGCCTGTCTCGCTCTTCTCCGCGTCCGACGCGCCCGGCCGGCCGGCCGTGGAGACGGCCGCGAACTCCCAGGCGGGGCAGCAGGCGGCGCAGTCCGCTCCCCCGGCCCCGCCCGCTCCCGCTTCCGCGGCGGCGACAGGGAACGTCCCGCCCTCCGCCCAGGACCAGGCCGGTCCGCACAGCGTCTTCTTCCGCCTGCATCTCAACATCCCGCCGCGCGCGGGGAAAGGCTAGGCCGACCGACCCATGCGCAGCGACGCGCCGCTTTTCAGCCAGCCCTCCCGCCGCCGAAGCGCGCGTCCCTTCCTGCTCACGGCCCTGGCCTGCCTCCTGGCCGCGCTCGTGCTGCGCCCGGCCCCGGCCGGAGCGGCCGCGACGCTCAACCTGGCCACAGCGCAGGACGGGCAGCGGGTCGTGCTGACCTACGACCTCGCCTCGACCACGCCCACGGCCCACGTGGGCCTGCTCCTGCGCCTGGGCGAAAAGCTCCTCGACCCGCGCGCCCTGCACCTCTCTGGAGACCTGGGCACGGTTACGGCCGGGCCCGGCAAGCGCATCGTCTGGGAGGCGGGCGAGGATTTTCCGGGCGGCCTGGCGGGCGCCGTGGACGGCGAGCTCGTGGCCGTGGAGCTTCAACCCGAGCCGGTGAGCGGCCTGACCTTCATCCCCCTGGACGGACGCTGCTTCGACATGGGCTGCGGCCCCTGGAACCCGGTCTGCGAACCGGACGAGCAGCCGGTCTTTCCCGCCTGCCCGGGCGCCTACGCCATCTCCACCACGCCGGTGAACAACGCGGCCTTCGCCGCCTTCCTGAACGCCACGGGCCGCGGCGGGGACTTTCCGGGCCTGTCGCACGCGGACGGGAGCTACGCCCCGCTGCCGGACGCGGCCACGGCCCCGGCCAGCGGGGTCAGCCGCGAGGACGCCCGGGCCTACGCCGCCTGGCTCTCCGCGAAGACCGGCGCGCACTACGCCCTGCCGAGCGAGGCGCAGTGGGAGAACGCCTGCCGCAGCGGCGGCCGCCTCTTCCCCTTCTCCACGCCGGACGGCCGCATGTCCGGCAACCTGGAGGCGCCTGTCCAGGCCTCGTCCGGCCCCAACCTGCTGGGCCTCGAGAACATGTCCGGCGGCGTCTGGGAATGGACCGACGACACCTACGCCCCCTACCCCCTGCACGCGGGGCAGCAGGCCGAAGGGCCCGGCGTGCTGCGCGGCGGCCGCCTGGGCAGCCCGCTGCGCAACGCCCGCTGCGTGAACCGCTACGAGCGCGACGCGCAGGCGCGCGACCCGAGCTCCGGCTTCCGCCTCGTGCGCCTGCAGTAGCCCAGGGACTCCTCCCTCTCCCTCGAATCCGATTTCTCCGCGCATCCGGTTTTCCCGGAGCATCGCGCGCGGCCGCGCATGACGTCTCTTTTCTCGTGCGTCACGCCATGTTCGGGACGTATTTCCCGCGCAGCAGCAAAGCAGAAAAACGCAGCCTTCGTGTTGACAGCTGGTGCCGCTACGGTAATATCCCCGCTAGGCTCTGGAATCCCCTCATATTCCAAAACCTGTTACAACCACTTGCGATGCTATCGCAAAAGGAGCGTGCAGCCATGCCGACACTGAAGCAGATCATGAAGGCGTTCGCATGCCTCGCCCTGCTGTCCCTGGCCTTCGGGTGCTCGGGCAACGAGAAGAAGGAGATGGCGAGCAAGGAGAAGTCCACCGAGCAGTACGTGGACGACGCGACCATCACGACCAAGGTCAAGGCCGCCATCCTGCAGGATTCCATGCTCAACTCCATGCAGATCAGCGTGGACACGAACCAGGGCGTGGTCACCCTGAGCGGCACGGTCAACAACCAGGACATGGTGACCGAGGCAGGCAAGGTGACGGCGGCGGTGACCGGCGTGAAGAAGGTGGAAAACAACCTGACCGTGAAGCCTGCGCAGTAGCGCAGGGCTGAGCGGAAGCGGCTAGCGGCTAGCGGCGCAGCGTGGCGGCCAGGCGCAGGGGACGCAGCAGGAGGTCCAGGCCGTCACGCACGTCGCGCACGACCACGCTCGCTGCCGCAAGGACCGCCGAGGCCGCTCCCTCTCGGCCGATCACGGCCACTCCCAGGGCGGCCGCGCGCAGCATGGCCGTGTCGTTGGCCCCGTTGCCCACGGCCGCGCAGCGCGCGGCGCCCAGCACCGTGACGTAGCGCAGCTTGGCTTCTTCCTGCTCGGTCGGCGTGACCAGGGCCAGGCGCACGGGGAGACCGGCCAGCCTGTCGGCGGCGCTGCCGTGCGTGTCCGCGGTCAGGACGTGGACCGTGAGCAGGCCCGCCAGGACGCGCATGCGCTCGGCCACGCCCTCGAGCAGCTCGCCGTCCAGGGCCAGGGTGCCGTTGTAGTCGAGGACCAGGTGGGAAAGCTCGAGGCGCCCGACGCCCGGCACCTCGATGCACAGGGGCTTGCGGTCCGAGGGCGGCGTGGTTTCCGGGGGAGGCATGGCCGGGCCCTGCTCGCGGCTCAGGCGCAGGTCTGGGCGGTGTCGCCGTGGAAGGCGAAGGCGTTCTTGCCCGCCTTCTTGACCCGGTACATGGCCAGGTCCGCCTTTTCCAGAAGGCCGTTCGTGTCCTGCGCGTCGTGCGGATAGAGCGCCACGCCGAGCGAGGCGCCGACGCGCACCTCGAGGTCGTTGACCAGGAATGCGGGCTGCAGGCACTCCACCAGGAGGCGGGCGACCTGTTCCGCCTTGTCCCGGCCCTCGCACAGGGGCAGCAGGGCCACGAACTCGTCGCCGCCCTGGCGGTAGATGCGCCCGATGTCGCCCAGGCAATGGGCCATGCGTTCGCCCACGCGCACGAGCAGGGAATCGCCCCCGCGGTGGCCGAGCGTGTCGTTGACGTTCTTGAAGCCGTCCAGGTCGATGAAGACCACGGCGGCCACGGTGCCCTGGTTCTTGGCCTGGGCCAGGGCGCGCGGCAGGTCCTCCTCCAGGCGCAGGCGGTTGCCCAGGCCGGTGAGGGCGTCGCGGTAGGCCAGGCGCGTGCTGTCCGCGGCCTGAACACGGTCGAGGTCGCGGCCCGTGCAGAAATAGGCCTCGTGGAAGGGGGAGTAGACGACGTTCAGGCCGAGGCGATGGAAGTCGCCGTCGTGGGAGAGGAAACGGAACGAGAGGTTGGCCGAGCCGATGTCCGAGGTGACCAGCTTCTGCATCTCGGCCAGGGCGCGCTCGCGGTCGTCGAAGTGGATGTACTCCACAAGATAGCCGCCCTGCAGTACCTCACGCGGGTAGCCGACCTGGTTCTCCCAGTGCGTGTTGCAGTCCTCGAACATCCCGTCCAGGGATATGACAGCGGCCATGTCCGGCGAAAGGGACAGCCAAGCGTAGCGCTCGACGTAGAGGAGCTGCTGCACGCCCTCGATCCCGAGGTCTTCCAGCGACATGCACTCGAATTCCATGCGCGACTCGTACGCCGTTCAAAAAAAATATTCAATCGGCTTGAACGATATTGTGCAAAACACGCCATCTGGCGGCGAGTATGGCCTGGCACATGGGGCTTTGAGGCTACGTCCTCCGGCCGGAGACCCCCTGGCGAAACAGCAACGCGGGCCGTGTTGACGGCGTGCCGCGCCCGGCCCATAAGGAAGTCCACACCATCCGAGGAGCATTCTATTGGACACCTATTGCATCGTGCGGCCCGAGCACCTGAACCATTACGGCCATCTTTTCGGCGGGGCCATGCTCAGCTGGATCGACGAATTCGCCTGGCTGGCCGCCTCGCTCGACTTTCCCGGCTGCAAGCTCGTGACCATGGCCATGGACAACATCGTCTTCAAGAAGCCCGCGCCCTGCGGCTCCATCCTGCGCTTCTCCATCGAGCCCGTGCGCCAGGGCACCACCTCGGTGACCTACAACGTGGCCGTGCTGGCGGACGCGCCCGGCGCCACGCAGGAGACGCACATCGTCTCCACGACCATCACCTTCGTGCGCCTCGACGAGACCGGCATGAAGACCGACCTGCCGCGTCTCGCCGCCTTCCGCTCCAAGGAGAGCGGACTCGGCCCCCTGCCGCAGACCACGCAGCACATAAAGTGAGCGCCCCGGTCTTCCCCTTCCCGCCCGGCACGCGGCCGGGCGTCCTGCTGCGGCGCGAGAAGCGCTTCCTGGTGGAGGTGGAGCTCGGCGGCGAGCGGCTGTGGGCGCACACCAACAACTCCGGCTCCATGCTCGGCCTCGTGCGCCGGGGCACCGAGGCCCTGCTCTCGCCCGCCGCGAACCCCAAGCGCAGGCTGCCCTACACCCTGGAGGCCGTGGCCGCGGGCGGCGGCTGGTGCTCGGTGAACACGCTGGCGCCCAACCGCCTGCTCGCCTGGGCCTTTGCGCAGGGCCTCCTGCCCGAGCTCGCCGGGGCCACGGCGATCAGGCCCGAGGCCAGGAGCGGCGAATCGCGCCTGGACGCGCGCTTCGAGACGCCGGACGGGCCGCTGTGGGTGGAGTGCAAGAACGTGACCCTGGCCGAGGACGGGGCGGCGCTCTTCCCGGACGCGCGGACCGAGCGCGGCAGGAAGCACCTGGAGGAGCTCATGCGGCTTTGCGCCCAGGGCGCGCGCGTGGCCACCTTCTACCTCGTCACCCGGGCGGACGCGGCCTGCTTCGGCCCGGCCTGGTGCGTGGACGAGGACTACGCCCGCGCCTTCTACGCCGCCCTCGACGCGGGCGTGGAGGCCTGGCCCTGGCTGGCCCGCGTGGACGAGGCGGGCATCCGCCTTACGCGTCGGCTCGCCGTGGTCGCCCCCTAGCTCCCCATTCCGGGAAGACGCCGGTCGCGCCCGCGGTCCGAGGAAACCGGACCGGGACGTTTCATTTCATTCCGAAAAAAGGGGAAATGAGGACGCGGGACGCGGAAGGTCTCCGAGACCCCCCGCGCCCCGCGGAACGGCCAAAATCAGGCTACTCCAGCGGATAGAAGGCCGAAGGAGTAGAGTCCGGAGGCGGCGGAGCCCGGGCAGGTCAGGCAGGTGGCCGCGGGCTCGGAGCAGCTGCGGCAGCCTTCGTGCGTGGCCGCGAAGGCCTTGACGTCGCTGCACCGCTCCCAGGCCTTGATGTGGCCGCGGCAGTCCGGGTCCGAGCAATGGTAGAGATACATGTCGCGCCTCCTTGGGATTTCGTTCGGGAGGCCGCGCTCCTGGACCGCGCCTCCTGGGCTTCCCATCTACAAGAAGCATGCCGCCCGGCTCGGCCTTTTTTCGGCCAGCGGCGACGCCGCGGCGGTGAACGGCGAAACGGCTGCTAGACGGCGCTCTCCCCTCCCCCGCTTCCCGGCCCTTCCTCCGCCTCCTTTCCGTACACCGCGTAATAGGCCACCGGCACCACCAGCAGCGAGAAGAGCGTGGAGGCCGCGATGCCGAAGATGAGCGCCCAGGCCAGTCCCGAGAAGATGGGATCCAGCGTGATGGGCCAGGCGCCGAGCGCCGTGGTCGCGGCCGTGAGCACGATGGGCCGGAGCCTGACCGAGCCGCTGCGCACGATGGCCTCCCGAAGCGGCGTGCCCTGGGCCAGCTCGTCCTTGACGAACTCGATGAGCACCACGGAGTTGCGGATGACGATGCCGCCCAGCGCGATCATGCCGATCATGCTCGTGGCCGTGAAGAACACGGGGTCCGGGAAGCCGTCCACCGTGCGCCCGGCCACGAGGTTGAGGAAGAAGAAGCCCGGCATGATGCCGAGCAGCGTCAGCGGGATGGCGGACATGAGGAGCACGGGCAGCCCGAGCGAGCCGGTCTCGATGACCAGAAGCACCCAGATGCAGACGAGCGCCGCGGCGAAGGCGATGCCGAGGTCGCGGAAGACGTCGAGCGTTATCTTCCACTCGCCCTCGCCCGCCCACTCGGCCGTCAACCCCTGCGGCAGGGGATGCGCGCGCAGGTACGACTGCATGTCGAGCACCGCCTCGCCCGGCGGCCGCCCCGCCGTGTCGCCGAAGACGTAGGCCACGCGGCGCAGGTTCTTGTGCAGGATGGGCTGGTCCTCGGGAACCTTCTCGAAGCGGCCGAGCTCGCCCAGCGGCACGATCTCCCCGCCCTTGCCGCGCAGGGGCAGTCGCTCGAGCTCCGTGACGTCGGCCATGCGCGAGCGCGGCAGGACCAGGCGCAGGTACAGGGGCTGGCGCTCGTAGGGCTCGTGGACCATGGCCGGGGCGGCGCCGGACAGGGCCAGGGAGAGCGTGGCGGCCACGTCCTCGGCCGTGACCGAGTGCAGCGCGGCCTTGGTCTTGTCGAGCACGAAGTCCAGGCGGTCGCGCTCGGTCTCGGCCGAGTCGTCCACGTCCACCACCAGCGGCTGGCCGCGCATCATGTCCTCGACCTGGAAGGCCCCGGCGAGCTGGCGGCCGTAGGATATGCCCGGCTCCGCGTAGACCTCGGCCACCAGGGTGGCCACCACGGGCGGCCCGGGCGGCGTCTCCACGATCTTCAGCCGCGCGCCGAACTTTGTCGCGATGGCCGTCAGGTCGCGGCGCAGCCGCAGCGCGATGGCGTGGCTCTGCTCGGCCCGGCGCGACTTGTCGGCGAGCGTGATGCGGATGTCGGCCACGTTGCCGCCCCGGCGCAGATAGTACTGGCGCACGAGGCCGTTGAAGTCCACGGGCGAGGCCGTGCCCGCGAACGTGGTCACGTCGCGCACCTCGTTCACGCCGCGCAGATACTCCTCGAAGGCGCGCACGCAGCGGTCCGTGGCCTCGAGCGGCGTGCCCTCGTCCATGTCGATGACCAGCTGCAGCTCGTTCTTGTTGTCGAAGGGCAGCATCTTGAGCGGCACGAGGCGCAGGAGCGGCAGGGAGACGGAGACGACGAGCAGCCCGAGGATGACCAGCCACAGGGCGCGGCGGCGGCCCCGGCTCTCGAGGAAGGGCAGCACCGCGCGCTCGTAGAGGCGGCGCACCACGGGATTGGCCCCGCCCCCGGCCCGCGCGCCCTCGGACACCGGCCGCATGGCCCGGTCCTTGAGCAGCAGGTAGGCCAGCCAGGGGACCACGGTCAGGGAGGCCACGGTGGAAAAGGTCACGGTCAGGGGCACGTTGGCCGCCATGGGCGCCATGTAGGGGCCCATCATGCCGGTGATGAAGTACAGCGGCAGGAAGGAGACGATGACCGCGAGGCTCGACATGATCACCGGCGGCAGGACCTCGGCCACGGCCGCGAGCGCGGCGCGCCGGGGCTCGCCCGGATTCAGGCGGATGTGGCGCTGGATGTTGTCCACGTTGGTGATGGGGTCGTCCACCACCAGGCCGAGGGAGAGGATGAGGGCGAAGAGCGTCACGCGGTTGATGCTGTAGCCGAGGAGATAGTTCACGCCGAGCGCCAGCGAGAAGCTGACCGGCACGGACACGGCCACCACCAGGGACTCCCGCCAGCCCATGGTCAGGACCAGCAGCAGGACCACGGTGGCGATGGCGAAGCCGAGGGAGGAGAGGAGGTCAGAGACCTTGGCGTGCGCCGTCTCCCCGTAGTCGCGCGTCACGGTCAGCTCCACGCCGCTCGGCAGCACGTCGGCGCGCAGCTCCTCGGCGCGCTCGCGCACGGCCTTGGCCACGGTCACGGCGTTGCTGCCGCGCTTCTTGCTCACCGCGATGGTCACCGAGGGCAGGGAGCGGGAGTCGTCTTCATGCCCCGCCCCGCGCTCCGCGGCCACGCGCAGGGAGAAGGCGTGGCGCGAGTAGGCGTCCGGCTCGGCCGGGCCGTCCACCACGCGGCCGACGTCCGAAAGCGTTACCGGGCGGTCGTCGTGCACGGCCACGACCACGGAACCGGCCTCGGCCGCGTTCATGATGAAGCTGTTGGCCGTGACGCGAAGCTCCTTGTCCGCGCGCGTCAGGTCGCCTGCGGTCACGGCCGCGTCCGCGCCGGCCAGGGCGTCGCGCACCTCGAGCGCCGTGACCCCGAAACCGGCCATGCGCTCGGGCGAGAGCTCCACGCGCACCTCGCGCGGCCGGGCCGCGGCCAGCTGCACGAGCGAGACGTCCGGGATCTCGGCCAGGCGCGGCACCATCTCCTCGGCGATGCGCGTCAGCTCGTAGTCGGAAAGCTTGGGCGAGGAGAGGGTCAGGAGGACGATGGGCACGTCGTCCACCTCGACGTTCTTGACCGTCCAGCCGTGGACCACGGGCGGCACGAGGTCGAGGTTCCGGGTGATGGCGTTGTGCAGCCTGACGAGCGCGTCCTCGCGGTTCTCGCCCACGTAGAAGCGCACCGTGGCCAGGGCCTGGTCGCGTCGCGAGACCGAGTAGACGTACTCCACGCCGTCGATCTGCCAGAGGATGCGCTCGAGCGGCGTGGTCACGAGCTTCTCGACCTCCTCGGCCGAGGCCCCGGGCACCGAGACCGAGACGTCGGCCAGGGGCACCACGATCTGCGGCTCCTCCTCCTTGGGCGTGGCACGCACGGCGATGATGCCCACGAGCAGGGAGAAGATGAGCAGCAGGAGGGAGAGGCGCGATTCCAGGAAGGCCGCGACGACCGTGCCGATCAGGCGCCCGGCCGCGCTCTGCGCGTGGCCCGCGGGCGGATTCGGCGCGCCGTCCCCCGGGGTCCCCTGCGGGGGACGCTCCTCACTCGGCATCGGCCCCGCCTCCGGAGGCGTCCGAAAGCCCCACGGTCTCGCCGCCCGAAAGCCCGGCCAGGACCTCCACCTCCCCGCCCTGGACCCGGCCGAGGCGCACGTAGACGTCGCGCCAGCCCTCCGCGGTCTTCAGGAGCACCGTGGAGAGCTGGCCCACGCGGCGGAGGGCGGCGCGCGGCACGAGCACGGCCTCGCGCTGCCCCACGGGGATGATGAGCCTGCCGAACATGCCCTGGTAGAGGCCTTGTGCGGGAGGCAGGCCGACGCGCACGATGAAGGTGCGGGTGGCCGGGTCGGCCGAGGGCACGACCTCCTCCACGGTGCCGGGCAGGTCGCTCGAGAGCGAGTCGATGTGCACGGTCAGCCGCTCGCCCACCGGGGTCCGGCCGATCAGCCCCTCGCGCACCGCGGCCTCGAGCCAGAGCTTGCCGCCGGTCTGCAGGACGAGCAGCGGCTTGCCCGGCGAGGCCACGTCCCCGGGCTCGACCAGGCGGCGCACCACCTCGCCCGCCTCGGGCGCCGTGATGACCGTGTAGCCCTGGTTGATGTCCGCCTCGCGCTCGAGGTTCTCGAAACGCCTGACCGCGGCCTGGGCCTGGGCCTGGCCCTCGCGGGCCTGGTTCAGGGCGGCCGCTGCCTGCAGCATGTCGCGCCGCGCGCTCTCCATCTCCTCGGCGGCCACGGCGCCCTGGGCGTAGAGGGCGCGCAGCCGCTCGTAGGTGGTGCGGGTCTTGTCCGCCTGGGCGCGGGCCGCGGTGATGGCCTGCTCGGACTGGCCGAGCGAGGCGCGCGCCTCGGCCAGGCTCTGGGCCGCGGCCCCGGACCGGGCCTCGAACTCGCGCGGGTCGAGCGTGACCAGGGTCTGGCCCTTGTCCACGCGCGCGCCCGGCCGCACCAGGACCGAGGCCACGCGGGCCAGCACCTGGGCGGCCACGCTGATCTCGGTCTTGGGCCTGACCGTGCCCACGGACTCCTCGCTCTCCTGGACCATGCGGCGCACGGCCTGGGCGCTTTGCTGCGGCGCATGCTCCCCCTCCCGGGCGGCGCGCTGGCCGGGCGCGACGTCTCCGCCGCACGCGGGCAGCGCGAGGAACGCGAGCAGGAGGAAGCAGAGCGGGTGAGCGTGGCGCATGGGACCTCCCGGACAGGGTTTCCCGGTTACCATACCACGGTTCGGCTCGAAGAAAACCACATGGCGCGGTCGGAAACACGGCGGCCAAGCCTCGGAGGCGGTATGCCCTCTGTCCGGGCGTGCCGGACCGGGTGGAACCTTGGGGGTGTACGCCTGCGAGGTTTTCTGACACACAAGGCCTTGGAGTTCGGCCATGGCGCGCACAATCAAGAAGATCACCATCCTGACGCACAGCGAGACGAACGTCACCACGGACAGGCGCTCGCTGAAGCGGTTGCGCCTGCCGCAGCCCGACGTTCTCGGCAGCGGCGCCGAGGTCATGGAGGAGATGCCCACGGACCCGGCGCACGTGCTGCTCGTGGACGACGAGATGGACGACATGTCCGGCCTCGATTTCCTGCGCATGCTCAGGCGCAGCCCCGAAGGCCGCCTCCTGCCCGTGGTCATGGTCACGCAGGAGAACAGGCGCGAGCAGGTCCTGAACGCCATCTCCGCAGGCTGCTCGGGCTACGTGCTCAGGCCCTACGCCCTGGCCACCTTCGAGCGCCACCTGCAGATGGCCGTGGACTCCGCCGCCCTGGACGAGGAGGGCGAGGCCAAGCTGGCCAGGGCCCACGAGCTTTTGAGCCTCGGCAAGTTCTCCGAGGCGGCCGAGGAGTTCCGCAGCATCGTGGACGGCGAGGAGGAATCCCACCGCTATTTCGACGTGGGCATGCGCCACCTTCAGGCGCAGCGCTACGGCACGGCCATGGTCGCCTTCAACCGCGCCGTGGCCCTGGGCGAGCTCTTCGCCGAGGCCCACAAGGGACTGGCCCACGCCTACCGGGGGCTGAACGACACGGCGCGCTACCTCGAGGAGCTGCGCACGGCCGCGGAGATCTACGCCCTGCAGGACCGCCTGCAGGAGACCAAGGAGATCTTCGTGGAGATCCTGAAGGCCGATCCGGACGCCGTGAATCCCTACAACGCGCTGGGCGTGGAGCTTCGGCGCAAGGGCGATTACGCCGGGGCGATCCACGCCTACAGCCAGGCCCTGGAGCTGACCCCGGACGACGAATACCTCTTCTACAACATCGCCAAGGCCTACCTCTACGCGGGCGACACGGGACAGGCAGAGGCCTTCCTCGAGCGCGCCCTGCGCCGCAACCCGGGTTTTCGGGACGCGCGCGGGCTGTACTCCCAGGTCGCTGGCAAGGAGTGGGACGTGGCGCCGCCCGAGGCCGACGCCGAACCGAGCCGTCCTGCCGGGTCCCTGCCCGACACCGACGACTCCGCTCCGCCCTCCACCCTGTCCGTGGACGGCTGAGGCGGCGCCGCGAGGCTCGCCTCCGGAGCACGCGCCTTCAACCACGCACCCTGAACGCGTCGCGGCCCGCGACGCCGCATGGGGCGCCGCGGGCCGCGGGCTTGCACGTATCAGTGCCGATCAGTGCCGGTCAGTGCCGAACCATGACGCCGGGCCCATCCGGACACATCCGACGGGCGCGGTCGGCGCGTCCGGGAAGCAGGCTATTCGTCGGCCATGGCCTCGCGCTCCTTGGCCAAATCCTCCTTGGACATGGACCAGTAGGGCATGCCGTCCTTGGTACGGCGCACCTTGAGGAATTCCTTCTCGTTCTTCTTGATCTTGGTGGCGATGAGCACGTCCTTGTCGCCCAGGCGCGTCCAGGCGCCGTAGGCGTTGATGCGCTCGCCGTCGCGCAGGCCGAGCTTCTCCAGATCCTCGTGCACGAAGCTCGAGGGTCCCACGATCACGGTCACGGGCTCGCCGTCCGCGCGGTCCTTCAGGACCACGGCCGAGCCTTCGGCCATGCCGGGCAGGGGCGTGACGTCGCTGATCTTGACGAAATAGCCCTTGATCTTGTCGAACTCGGCGACGTTGTACTTCTGGTCGAAGGCGCTGCCCTTCTCCCAGCCCACGAGCCCCCCGGGACTGCCCTTGGCACCGCCTCCGTCGCAGGCGGAGAGCGAGGCCAGGGCCACGGCGAGAAGGAGCGTCAGGCAGGCGGCGACCGGGCGGCGCGCGGCGAAATGGGTCATGTCGTTCTCCCTGAAGGTCTGAGGTTCGTGTTCCTTGCATATAGTAGTCAATCCGGCCCGATGCGCAAGGGGGGCGGCGTGCCTCGGACGCCTGCGCGGCGGCGCCGCAGCCCCTCCGCGCCCCCTGGTCGGGACAAGAAGAGACGCCATTCCGGCCCCCTATCCTGTGCAAAATTCTTGCGCCTTCCTTCCCAGTCCGCCCCGCGGCGCCGGTGGGCGGACGTCGCCGGACCTCCGGGAGCCCTTGCGGAGTATGGCCCAGGACGAAGTCCGTCCGCCGAAGGCGTACACCGGGACGGCCGACGCGGCCCTCGTCCGGCTCCGCCCGGCGACGCACACCGTTCCGGACTGTCCGGGCGCGCGGCACAAACGCGCACGGCGCGCGGCCCCGGGCCCTTCGTGACGCACAAGGACGCCGGGAGGTCACACTTTCGTCGCTTTTTGTGGAGAAAAAATATCCTCCACAACCGAAGCACGACACCCTTGATGCGCCTCGCTTCCCTCGGAATATGCACTGTGGAAAATGGGGCGCGCACGGCGCAGAGCACGAGCACGGCAAGGCAGACGGGGCTGTGGACGAATCGCGGCCCCGAAAAACGGGGGCGATGCTGTACAAAGGCCGCGGCCTGCTATACTAGAATGCATCGTGCATTGCACAGCGCAGCCATACACTGTGCAACGCTACAACAGTATTGACATTCCGCGCCGCGCACAGCGGCCGGGCACGGCAGACAGCCAGACGACAGCACCGCCGCCCCCCCACGGCCGGATGCAGTCCGGACAGCCCCCTTTCCGAAGGCGCGGCTTCGTCCGGCCCGCGCCGGAGCGCGGACCGGCCGAACCGGCATCGCTGCGGGCCGGGCGACGGTGCGCCGCAGCACGCGCAGGCCCCGCCCGCGTCCCCTTTCCTTTTCGAGGAAGGCAGCGGCGCGGCCTGCCGACCAACGGGAGACTATGTTCGACATTCCGGCAGACGCCTGGGGACACCTGAGAGGCATACAGCCCTTGAGCCTGTGCGACTGGCCCGGCCGTCCCTGCGCCGTCCTCTTCCTCGGCGGCTGCAACCTGCGCTGTCCCACCTGCCACAACTTCGGCCTGGCCTGGGAGCCCGAGACCCTGCCCGTGCTCTACAAGCCGGACGTGCTCAACTTTCTTTCCCGCCGCGCCGGGTGGCTCGAGGGCGTCACCGTCTCCGGGGGCGAGCCCACGGCCGTGCCGCATCTGGCGGACTTCCTGCGCGACATCCGCGCCGCGGGCATGCCCGTGAAGCTCGACTCCAACGGCATGCGGCCCGAGATCATCGCCGAGGTCCTGGCCGCAGGCCTCGTCGAGGAGGTCCACGTGGACGTCAAGGGTCCGTGGGCCAAGTACCCCGCCCTGACGGGCAGGCACGCCACGGCCGAAGAGGCCGAGGAGCGGCTCTCCCGCATCTTCGACCTCGCCCGAAGCCGCCCCGGGGTCTTCACCTTCCGCTGCACCCGCGTGCCCCTGCTCGACGACGACGACATCGCGGCCGTGCGGGCCTGTCTGCCCGCAGGCCACGTCCTGACCATCAACGCCTATGTTCCCCCCAGGAGGAGTCATGCCCAGCCAGATCCGGAAAAGAGACGGGTGCCTGGAGACGTGGTCCACGGACCGCATCGCGAACGCCATCCTCAAGGCCCTGAAGGCCAGCGGGATCAAGGACCCGCTTCTCGCCAGGCGCCTCGCCCGTAAGGTCGAGATCAAGCTCGAGGGCGTGGACGTCCCCGAGCAGGAGCAGCTCCAGGATCTGGTCGAGACCGTGCTCATGGAGTCGCGTCTCTTCGACGTGGCCCGCCGCTACATCGTCTACCGCGAGAAGCGCCGCCAGCTGCGCGAGCAGAAGCAGGCGTACGTGGACATCCAGGAGACGATCGACAACTACATCAACAAGGCGGACTGGCGCGTCAACGAGAACGCCAACATGACCCACTCCTTCCAGGGGCTCATGCTGCACCTCTCGGGCACGGTCCAGGCCCGCTACGCCCTGGAGAAGTATCCGGAGGAGATCCGCGCCGCGCATCAGCACGGCTACTTCCACATCCACGACCTGTCCTTCGGCCTGGCCGGCTACTGCGCGGGCTGGAGCCTGCGCGACCTGCTGCTCGAGGGCTTCAACCTGGAAGGCCGCTCCTCGGCCGGTCCGGCGCGCCACTTCGACTCCATCCTCGGACAGATGGTCAACTTCCTGGGCACGCTGCAGAACGAATGGGCCGGGGCCCAGGCCTTCAACAACGTGGACACGTACCTCGCGCCCTTCATCCGGGCGGACGGCCTGGACTACGAGCAGGTGCGCCAGGCCATGCAGAAGTTCGTCTTCAACCTGAACACGACCTCGCGCTGGGGCGGCCAGTCGCCCTTCACCAACCTGACCTTCGACCTCAAGGCCCCGAAGCACATCGCCAAGGAGGCGGTCATCGTGGGCGGGAAGATGCTCGACTCCACCTACGGCGACTACCAGGCCGAGATGGACATGATCAACAAGGCCTTCGTGGAGGTCATGCTCGCGGGCGACTTCCACGGCCGCATCTTCTCCTTCCCCATCCCGACCTACAACGTCACCCCGGACTTCCCCTGGGAGTCCGAGATCGGCGAGCTGCTCCTGCAGATGACCGCCAAGTACGGCGCGCCCTACTTCCAGAACTTCATCAACTCCGACCTCGACCCCGAGGACGTGCGCTCCATGTGCTGCCGCCTGCAGATGGACCTGCGCGAGCTGCGCAAGAAGACCGGCGGCCTGTTCGGCGCGGGCGACCTGACCGGCTCCATCGGCGTGGTCACCCTGAACCTGCCCAAGCTCGCCTACCTCGCCCAGGGCGAGGAGGACTTCCTCGACCTGATCACCGAGTACGCCGAGCTCGCGCGCGACTCCCTGGAGTTCAAGCGCAAGCTGGTCAACGACAACCTCGAGCGCGGCCTCTTCCCCTGGACCAAGCGCTACCTGAAGAACGGCTACAAGGCCCACTTCTCGACCATCGGCCTGGTGGGCGGCCACGAGGCCTGCCTGAACCTGCTCGGCAAGGGCATCCAGACCGAGGCGGGCGTCCGCCTCATGCAGCACGCCCTGGAGCACCTGCAGGGCCTCACGCGCCGCTTCCAGGAGGAGACGGGCAACCTCTACAACCTCGAGGCCACTCCGGCCGAGGGCACGAGCTACCGCCTGGCCAAGATCGACAAGTCGCTCTACGAGGGCATCGCGGCCTCGGGCAACGGCACGCCCTACTACACCAACTCCACCTGCCTGCCCGTGGGCGAGACCGCGGACGTCTTCTACGCCCTGGAGCACCAGAACATGCTCCAGCCCATGTACACCGGCGGCACGGTCTTCCACTCCTTCCTGGGCGAGGCCGTGGCCGACACCAAGGCGCTGCGGAGCTTCATCGTCAAGGCCTTCACCAAGACCAAGATCCCCTACCTCTCCATCACCCCGACCTTCTCGGTGTGCAAGGAGCACGGCTACATCCGGGGCGAGCAGTTCGAGTGCCCGGACTGCGGCGCCGAGACCGAGGTCTTCACGCGCATCGTGGGCTACTACCGCCCGGTGTCGCAGTGGAACAAGGGCAAGAAGGCCGAGTACATGGACCGCATCGTCTTCTCCGACATCAGCGCGGACATCATCTGCTGAAACCGGCCCCACGGCCGACCGCCCATCAGGGGCGGGGCATCCATGGATGCCCCGCCCCGTTTTTTATGCCCTTTCTTCGCACCGGTACCGCACGCAGAGCACAACGCTTGATTCATACCCGAAAAGTAGGATATTGAGGCGGCATTCGATTCCTTCCTTCGGAGGTCGCCATGTCCAAGTCCCTGTCCAGTCCGTCCGCCACCCACGGCCGCGTGGCCGCGGTCTGCACGAGCGAGCGCAAGGGCATCTCCAAGATGCCGGTGGAGCGCATCACCCTGGTCGTGGAATACGGGGTGCAGGGAGACGCCCACGGCGGCGGAGAACGCCAGGTGAGCCTCCTGTCGGCCGAGGAGGTGGCCCGCGTGGCCGCCGAGCATCCGAAGATCGGCCCCGGCGCCTATGCCGAGAACATCCTCGTCGAGGGGCTGGACCCGGCCGCGCTGCCCGTGGGCGCGAAGCTCCGCGTGGGCCGCGACGTGCTGCTCGAGATCACCCAGATCGGCAAGCGCTGCCACGACAAGTGCGCCATCCACTCCCTCGTGGGCTCCTGCATCATGCCCAAGAAGGGCGTCTTCGCCCGCGTGCTGGCGGGCGGCACGGCCCGGCCCGGGGACGAGGTCGCGCTCGTGGACTGAGCGCGTCCGCCCGGGCGCGGCCCCTCCTGTCCGGTCCCGGCTCCCGGAAACGCATCCTCCCGAACGGCGGAGCGTTTTCGCTTTCCGGGTGATTCTCCGAAAAAAACACCATGCCATGGCGTGTAAATTCTCATTCCAATGACGTAATAGACTTTTTCATGCTGGATATTTTCTTGTCCGCCCGTGCGTCCGCCTTTTCCGGCAACATGCCGAGACGGGCGTGTCCGCAGCCTGCCCCGGCGGCGGACGGAAGCGGCCTTCGCCCCACGCCGCGGCCATTCCCGCCCGCCCGGCGGGCCGCAGTGGACGGCGCCGCCCCGGACCACCTCCCGCCTCCGAACCTTTCGCAGCCGGCCCCATGAAGTCCCGCTTCGGCATCCTGGGCATTGCGGCGGCGGCGCTTCTCGTGCTTCTGGCCGCGGGGCAGATCGTCTACACGGCCGAGCAGAGCCGCGCGGACCTCCTGCGCCTCGCCAGGCAGCAGGCCCAGGACGGGGCGGCGCTGGGCAGCTGCAGCCTGCAGGGGCTGCTGCGCAGCGCGGACTGCGTGCTCGCAAGCCTGGCCGAGCACGTGAGTCGGGGCACGACCTCGACGCAGGAACTGCAGGGGCTCTTCGCCCGGCCCGCGGCCCAGGCAGGCCTCGACGCCCTGCTCATGGCGGATGCGCAGGGAAACGAGACCACGCTCTACGAGAACGGCGGCGCCCGTCTTCAGCCCGGGTTCCTCGCGGCCCTCAGGACGCGCCTGAAGCAGGGCGGCGACGAGACGGCCGTGCTCGGCCTGAGCCAGGCCGAAAGCGGCGTGCCCGGCCTGCTCGTGGCCCGGCTCGCGCCGGGTCCGGCAGGCTCCCGCACCCTGACGGCCGCGCTGTTCGGCCAAAAGCGGCTCGGAGTCGCCCTTTCCGGCCTGTCCCTGGACAACGTCCGGGTCGCGGCCCTGTACACCTCGGGCCTGCGCCTTCTGGCAGCCTCCCCTGACGAGCCTGCCGCCGGGGGAAACGGGCAGGCGCCCGTGCTCGACGAGGAGGAGCAGGCGCTCCTGCGCGGCAAGGGATTCCTCTCCGCGGTCACCGCCTCGGGCGTCGTCGCCGCTGCGCGGATCCCGAACAGCGACCTGCTGGTGGCCGTGGTCCTGGACAAGAAGGCCCTGCTCTCCACCTGGTTCGCGGACACCCTGCGCGACGCCGGAGGCGAATTCCTTCTTCTGCTCGCGGCCCTGGTCCTGGCCGTGGGCGCGATCCTCTCCAGGCGGCGGCTGCACCAGGCAGCCCGGCAGGAGGAGGAAAGCCGCCGACGGACCCGGGCATTCCTCGAGAACTCGCCCTACCCCATCGTCCGCTTCATGCTCGACGGCACCATTTCCGAAATCAACCCCGCAGCCCTGAATGCCTTCGGCGGCTCGCAGGAAGCGGTACGCGCGGCCATCGGGAAAGAGGTCGCGGAGATCGCCGCGCATCTCTCCTCCGAGGAGCGCGTGAACTTCGAGCGGACGATCGAGACGTCCGGGGGCACTCCCTTCCCCGCCGAGCTCCATGCCTGGCGCAACACCGCCGACGACGGCGAATCCCACGGCATCGTGGTCATCCGCGACATCACCGCCCGCAAGGAGGAGGAGAGCCAGACCCTGCGCGCCAAGCGGCGCCTGGAGCTGGTCATCGAGGGCGCGGGGCTCGGCTACTGGGACTGGAACGTGGCAACGGGCGAGGTGCTCTACAGCGACCAGTGGCAGCGCCTGCTCGGCTACGAGCCGGGCGAGGTCCCGCCTGCCGTCGATTTCTTCGCGGAGATGCTGCACCCCGACGACCGCGAGCGCGTCCTCGAGGTCAACAGGCGGCACATGGTGCTGAACTCCTCCTCCTTCGCCGTGGAATTCCGCATGCGGACCAAAACCGGGGGCTACGTCTGGATACTCGGCTCGGGCAGGGCCGTGGAGTGGGACGAGGAAGGCAGGCCGCTGCGCGCCGCGGGCATCCACATGGGAATCGGCGAGCGCAAGCGGCTCGAGCAGGTCAGGGAGGACGTGGAGCGCATGATCCGCCACGACCTGCGCACGCCGCTCGGCAACTCCGTGTCCGTAGCCCAGGCCCTGGCCATGATGGGCGGCCTCTCGGAGGAGCAGCAGCGCCTCGTGGAGCTGCTCAAGGAATCGGGCAAGCGGGCCATGCGCATCATCAGCCTCTCCCTGGATCTGCACCGCATGGAGCAGGGGGAATACGAGCTTTTGCGCGCGCCGTGCGACCTCCTGGCGGTCTTCGGCTCCATCCGGCGCGAGCAGGCGGCCCTGCTTTCGGCCAAGTCGGCCGCCATCGAGGTGCTGGTGGACGGCCGCCCTCCGCGGGAGGGCGAATCCTTCGAGGTCCAGGGCGAATGCGACCTGCTGCAGTGCCTCTTCGACAACCTGGTGAAGAACGCGCTGGAGGCCATGCCCGCGGGCACATCCCTGCGCGTCGCGCTGCATTTCGAGAACGGCACGGCGCGCATCAAGCTGCACAACCAGGGCACGGTGCCCAAGGACGTGCGCGCGAACTTCTTCGAGAAGTACAGCACCTCGGGCAAGCCGGGCGGCACGGGCATCGGGACCTACATCGCGCGGCTTGTGGCCCGCACCCACGGCGGCGACGTCGCCTTCACCACCTCGGAGACCGAGGGCACCACCCTGCACGTGATCCTGCCGCGCGCCTGAGCGCGCCCGGCGCTCGGCTTCCCTCACCCGGAGCACGCGCCTTGCGCGGCACGGGCGGCACGGGCGGCGCCCGGAGGCCCGCCCGCCGGATCACCCGCTAGAAGCGCTCGAAACCCTCGTCGCCGTCGGCTGCGTCCTCGTCCATTTCCAGGGCAAGCCCGCTCGGCGCGGACCGGGCAGGCCGGGCCGGTGTCCGCGCCGCAAGCGCGCGGGGTCCCGCCTTGTGCGCGGCGTGCTTCACGCCGCCGGGGGTCCCCTCGTCCGCGCCGATGCGGAAGAAGGAGATGGTCGACTGCAGCTGCTCGGCCTGGCTGGAGAGCTCCTCGGAGGTGGAGGCCATCTCCTCGGCGCCCGAGGCGTTCTGCTGCACGACCTTGTCCAGCTGCTGCACGGCCTTGTTGATCTGCTCCGCGCCCGCGTCCTGCTCGGCGCTGGCCGCGGCGATCTCCTGCACGAGGTCCGCGGTGCGCTTGATGTCCGGGACCATCCTGGAGAGCATGCCGCCCGCCTTCTCGGCCACCTCCACGCTGCGGCCGGAGAGCTCGCTGATCTCGCCCGCGGCCTGGCCGCTGCGCTCGGCGAGCTTGCGCACCTCGGCCGCGACCACGGCGAAGCCCTTGCCGTGCTCGCCCGCACGCGCCGCCTCGATGGCCGCGTTCAGCGCCAGGAGGTTGGTCTGCCGGGCGATCTCCTCGATGATGGAGATCTTTTCCGCGATCTCCTTCATGGCAGACACGGTCTCGGTGACGGCCTGGCCGCCGTCCTCGGCGTCCTTGGCCGACTGCAGGGCGATCTTCTCTGTCTGCCGGGCGTTCTCGGCATTCTGCCGGATGTTGGAGGCCATCTCCTCCATGGAGGAGGAGATCTCCTCCACGCTCGCAGCCTGCTCCGTGGCCCCCTGCGAGAGGGTCTCGGAGGAGGCGGAGAGCTCCTGGCTGCCGGAGGCCACGTTCTCCGCCCCGCCGCGCACCTCGGCCACGACCTGGCCGATGCGCTCGACCATGTCGTTCAGCGCGCCCGCGAGCACGCCCACCTCGTCCTTCTGGTCGATGTTCAGGCGCTGGCTGAAGTCGCCCCCGGCCATGGCCTTGGCGAAGTCCACGCCCATGATCACCGGCCGGGTGATGGAGCGCGTCAGGTAGACGGCCAGGACGATACCGAGGAGCAGGGCCACGGCCAGCCCGCTGACCATGACCGAGGAGGCCCGGTTCAGCGATATCACGGACTCGTGGGCGATCTTGGAGGTGTGCTCCATGCCTGCGTCGGCCGTCTCGCGACAGGCGGTCAAGACCTCGGCGGCGGCCTTGTTGCGCCTCACCGTGACCTCATCCAACTTGACCGAGGCGTCCAACAGCGCGGCCATGGCCGCATGGTAGTCGTCCGCCGCCTTCTTGGTCAGCTCGATCTGCTGCAGGTTGTTCTCCTTGTGCGTGATCGAGCGCAGCTTGCCCAGCAGTTCGTCGATCCTCGGGAAGTTGGCCAAGGCGGCCTTGGCCATCTCGGGATCGCGCATGGCCTGGGACTTGAAGTTCCTGACCCGCGTGTCGTTGCCCACAGCGATGATCTCGTTGACCCAGGTGATCTTCTGCAGCCGCTCGGCCAGGACCTGGGGGGGGGCCTTTGCCTGTATCTCCCGCTCCATGCTCGTGTTCTGGTCGGCCAGGAAGGTGGTGCAATTCCGCATGTACTGCTGCCCCGCGGTGTCGAGCTTGTCGCGGTCCTTGGCGATGCCCGCCTGCAGCGCGGCCGTCTCGTCGCTCAGGGACTCGTACAGCGCGATCTTTTCCTTGGCCTTGGCCACGTTCTCGCGCAGGATCGTCAGCTGCGGAAATGCCTGCGCATGCTCCTCGACCTTGCGCAAGGCCTCCTTGACCTCGCCCATGGTCCGGCGCACGGCCTGCAGGGTCTCCTCGTCGCCCGTGAAGGAGAGGGTGCGCGTCTCGAGCATGGCGGCCCTGTAGGCGCGCTCGAGCCCGTTGGCCTTGGCCACTTCGGGCACGAACTGCGTGTCCAGCCTGTCCGCATCCTGGCTGACGCCGCGCATGCTGTAGACGGCCAGCCCGCCGAGCACGCAGGCAATGACGATGAGCAGGCCGAAGCCGAGCCCCATCTTGATCCCCAACTTGAGGTTTTTCATACAACCCCCCGAAAAATTTGCTGATTGGTACATGCTGACAGATTTTTCTATGTTCACACCATAGGGCATGCACGCGCTTGCCGCCAGTCTCGCGATCAAAAATATAACGACAGATGACGAATCTCCCGAATGGCAGGAGAAAAGGGAATTTCGGAGGATAAGAGGAAGGAATGGCCGCCCTGCGGCGGCCGCGAAGGGAAAGGAATCCCTCAGGCCAGGGTCTTCACGACCACGAGCGTGATGTCGTCCTGAGGCCGCAAGGCTTGCTGGAACTCGCTCACCGCGGCGAAGACGGCCTCCACTATCTCGGCCGCGCTGCCCTGGGCGGACCTGCGCACCGCGTCCATGAAGCGGTCCTTGCCGAAGAGCTCTCCGCTCTGGTCGGACGCTTCCCAGATGCCGTCCGTGCCGAGCGCCAGCACCGTGCCCGGCGGCAGGGGGCCATAGTGCTCCTGGGCGTAGGGGGCGTCCTCGAGCACGCCGAGCGGCAGACCCTCGCCGAGCAGGCTGGCGAAGGCGTCCTCGCGCGGATCGTAGAGCAGCGGAGGGTCCTGCCCGGCCCGGGCCCACTCGAGGTTGCCGCCGCCGTCCAGGCGCACGGCCAGGAGCGTCATGAAGCGCGAGGTGGCCAGGAAGTCGCGGAAGAGGTCGCGGTTGGTCGCGGCCAGGGCGGCGCCGAGCTCCGCGCCGCTGGCCAGCTGCTGGCGCACGCTGCCGCGCGCCGCGGCCATGAGCAGGGCCGAATCCACGCCGTGCCCCGAGATGTCGCCCACCGCGGCCGTGAGTCCGGCGCCGTCCGGCCCCTGCCCGGCCACGAGGTCGAAATAGTCGCCGCCCAGGTCCTCGCAGGGCACGGAGCGCGCCGCCACGTCGAGCCCCGCGACCACCGGCATCTCGCTCGGCAGGAGGCTCCGCTGGACCTCGGCCGCCAGGCGCAGCGAGCGCTTCTGCTCCGTGAGGTCGGTGACGAAGGCCACGTGCCCCTCCACGCGGCCCTCCACGTCGCGCAGGGTGTTGGCGTGGATCAGCACGGGCACGGTGCGCCCCTCCCTGCCGCGCAGCGTGCCCTCGAAGATGCGGTGCTCGTGCGAGAGCAGCACCTCGCGGTTGCGCGCGAGCCAGCGCGCGTATTCCGGCGTGGCCAGCTCAGCGGGCGTCTTGCCCCTGAGCGCGTCGCGCGGGTAGCCGAGCATGCGCGCGTAGGCCTCGTTGACCTCGACGATGCGCAGGTCGGGGTCCAGCAGCATGAAGCCCTCGGCCGCGGTCTCCAGGATGCGGCGGTGGCGCTCCTCGCTCTCGCGCAGCGAGAGCTCGGCCAGCTTGCGCTCCGTCACGTCCGTGGCCACGCCCTGGTAGTAGGCGATCTTCCCGTCCGCCCCGCGCACGGCCGTGGTCACGTCGTGCACCCAGCGCACCTCGCCCCCGCGGGTGACGATGCGGTACTCCTGGGAGTACTCGTCGCTGCCCGCGTCGGCGTGGTCGAGGATCTCGCGGCGCATCCGCTCCATGTCCTCGGGCAGCACGATGTCGCGCCAGGTCACGCGCTCCTCCAGAAAATCCGCGGCCGAGTATCCGAAGCGGGAGATGTTCTCCGAGACGAAGACCAGCCGGGGATCCGGGGACGGGAGGCGCTTGAAGAGGATCACCGGGCTGCGCGACACGATCATCCGCGCGAGTCCGGGCTCGTCTTGGACCACGGCGTCCTGTCCGCCCGAAGGCCTGCCGGGCGCCGCGCCCCGGGGCTTGCCGCAGTGTTCCTCGTGCACCTCGCCCTCCCTTGGCTCGCGGTGGGAATACGCTCCGTTGAAATATCATTAGCACAAATCATCGAATCGTATAAATTGAAATCGTCGTGTCACGCATGCCACGGAGGGGCTATGTCCGCCAGGGACCTCTCGCAGGGGACCGGTTCCGCGACCCGAGTAGGCCGCATCGTGGGCAGCCTCCGCTTCCGGCTGCTGCTCATCATTGTCTGCGGCCTCGTGCCCATCGTGCTCGTGACGCTCTCCGCCCGCCGCGAGATGCGCATCTCCGCCGAGAACGACGTGCTGCACGAGGCCGAACGGCTGGCCGACTCCGTGGCCTTTGCCGAGCACCAGTTCGTGGAGGGCGTGGAACAGTTCCTGATTACCCTCTCACGCACCCCGCAGGTCGCGGACAAGGAGGCGAACGCCTGCTCCCTCCTCTTCGCCGAGATGCGCGAACGCTACCCGCGGTACTCGGCCATCCGCCTCCTCTCCCCGTCCGGCCACACGGTCTGCGCCTCCTCCGCCGAGCCGCGCGCAAACGACGTCTCCGAACGCGCCTGGTTCCGGGAGGTCATGCGCACGGGCCGCTTCACGAGCAGCGAATACCGGCTCGACCCGGCCACGGGACGGGCGGAGATCAACTTCGCCCTGCCCCTGACCGACGACGCGGGCTCGGTCTCCGGGATCCTGGCCGTCTCGGCCAGCCTGGACGGCATCCTCGCGGTCATCGGCAGGATCTCCCTGCCGCCCGATTCGAGCCTGACGCTCCTGACCCCGGACGGCACCATCCTGGCGCGCCATCCGGACGGCACGGCGCTCGTGGGGCAAAACATCGCCGACACCAAGCTCTTCAGCGGCATCCGGAACGTCGCGGGCCGGGGCGCCTTCGTGGCCCAAGGGCTCGCGGCCGGCAGATACCTCTTCGCCTGCTCGCCGCTCAAGATCGGCGCAAGCTCCCTGGACGTCTGCATCGGCCGCCCGGAGGAGCAGGCCTTCGCGGCCATGGGCGCGCGGCTCACGCGCTACAACCTCCTCTTGTGCCTGGTCGCGCTCCTGTCCATGGCCGTCATCTTCGTGGGCGGCGAAGTCTTCGTCTTCCGCCAGGTCTCGGCCCTCATGGCCGCCGTGCGCAGGCTCGGGGGAGGCGACCTCACGGCGCGCACGAACCTCCCGCCCGGCCAGGGCGAGATCCACCGCCTGGCCAGGGCCTTCGACGAGATGGCCGAGCGGCTGGCCGAGGAGATACGCGAGCGGCGCCTGGCGGAGGAGGGGCTGCGCCTGCACACGGAGCGGCTGGAGATGGTCAACTCCATCGCCTCGGCCAACCTCTTCGAGCTCACCCTGCAGGAGTTCCTGGACCACGTTCTGCGCCGCATCGCTGACTTCGCCCCGGGGATGCGGGCCAGCTACTCCGTGGTCGACAAGGACGGGACGCGCTCGGTCATCGCCTGCTCCGCGCCCGAAGGCATGGCCCCACTCGCGGGCGGCAGCTTCGACCTCAACGCCGCGCCGGACTATCTGGCCCTGCTCAGGCAGAACGACGTGGTGGCCGTGAGCGACGTGGCCGCCTCACCGCCGCTTCGGCCCTTCGCGCACGAGTTCGCGGCCCAGGGCACCGTGGCCCTGCTCGACGTCCCGGTGCGCCACGACGAGGGGCTGCACGGCCTCTTGAGCCTCAACGCGCCCGTGGAGCGGGAATGGACGGAGCGCGAGCGTGCCGTGCTCTCGGGGGTGGCGGAATTCCTCTCCGTGGCCGTGCCCGCCCTGCTGGCCCGCGACGACCGCGCCCAGGCCCGGCGCGAGCAGGCCCTGCTCTTCACCCTCTCCCCGGACCTGCTCTGCATCGTGGACACGGACGCCAGGCTGCGCCAGATCAACCCGGCCTGGGGCAAGGCCCTGGGCTACGAGGCCGAGGAGCTGCTGGGCCGCGGCTGGCGCGACACCGTCATGGACGAAGACGCCTTCCTGGCCTCCTCTGCCACGGCCAAGGTCCTGCGCGGCATCCCGGTCTTCCAGGTCGAGGTCCGCCACAGCTGCAAGGACGGCACCACGCGCTGGATCGCCTGGAGCGCGCAGCCCCTGCTCGACGCGGGCATGATCTTCTGCATCGGCCGCGACATGACCGAGCGCAGGGCCTACGAGGAGCAACTCAGGCGCTCCCTGGAGGAGAAGGACATCTTGCTGCGCGAGATCCACCACCGGGTGAAGAACAACCTGCAGATCATCTCGAGCCTCCTGAACCTGCAGTCCGGCGGCATCGACGATCCGGGGCTGCAGGAGATCTTCGCCGAGAGCCGCAACCGCATCACCACCCTCGCCCTGGTCCACGAGAGCATCTACCGCTCCCACGACCTCGCCCGCGTGGACTTCGCCGCCTACCTGAAGAACCTCGCCTCCCGCCTCGTGGCCTCGTTCCAGCGCGGCTCGAGAATCTCCCTGGCGGTCGATGCCCAGGCCCTCTCCCTGCCCATGGACAAGGCCATCCCCTGCGGGCTGATATTGAACGAGCTGATCACCAACGCCGTGCGCCACGCCTTCGTGGGCCGCGCCGGAGGCAGCCTGCGCCTCAGGATGCGCCGCGAGCAGGAGCAGATCGTGCTCAGCGTGTCCGACGACGGCGTGGGCATGCCCGAAGTGGCGGACATCTCCGAGGCCAAGTCGCTCGGGCTCATGCTCGTGCGCGGCCTCGTGGAGCAGCTGAAGGGCGACGTGTCCATCGAGCCCGGACAGGACGAGGCCGGGGAGAAGAGCGGCACGCGCGTCACCCTGTCCTTCCCAGCGGCGGGAGCGGAACTGCTCGCCGCAGAGTGAGGCCCGGCGGTTCCCTTTCCCGTCCCGCCGCGCTACTACACAGCGTATGGCGCACATGGACCTCGCGCAGGCGCTCGGCTTCATCCTCCTGGGCTTCGGCACCGGGGCGTACGGCACGCTCATCGGCGCGGGCGGCGGCTTCGTGCTCATGCCGCTGCTGCTGCTCCTCTTCCCGAACGAGCAGGCCGACGTGCTGACCAGCATCTCCCTGGCCGTGGTCTTCTTCAACGCCGCCTCGGGCACCGGGGCCTACGCCTCCATGCGCCGCATCGACTACCGCTCCGGCCTGGCCTTCGCCCTGGCCGCCACGCCTGGCGCGGTGCTCGGCGCGCTCGGCACCGGGCTCCTGCCGCGCCGCGCCTTCGACACCATCTTCGGCGCCCTGCTGGTGGCCGGAGCCGTCTTCCTCATCATGCGCTCGCCGCGCCCCGGGTCGCAGCCCCGGGCCAGGACGGAGGGCGAGGGCGGGCACCTCACGCACAGGCGCATCGTGGACAGCCAGGGCGTGGTGCACGAATACGCCTTCCCCCTCAGGCGCGGGGTCGTCATCAGCGTCTTCGTGGGCTTCGTCTCGAGCTTCCTCGGCATCGGCGGCGGCATCATCCACGTCCCGGCCATGATCTATCTCCTGGACTTCCCCGTCCACGTGGCCACGGCCACCTCGCACTTCGTGCTCATGCTCATGGCCCTGGCCGGAACCCTGACCCACGTGGCCATCGGCTCGTTCCACCACGGCCTGGAGCGCACGCTCTACCTATCCATCGGCGTGCTCGGCGGGGCGCAGGCCGGGGCCTACCTCTCGAACCACATCAAGGGCCGCTTCATCATCCAGAGCCTGGCCCTGGCCCTGGCCTTCGTGGGGGCGCGCATCCTGCTCCTCGGCCTGTCCTGAGAACGGCCCGGCCCCGCCGATTCGTCTCGACACCCGGCCGGGGCCCACGTACAACTCGCTCTCATGGACGTTCTCGGACAGCTCGTGCTGCTCATCTGCGCCGCGGCGGCCGTGGTCTTCGCCTGCCGCATGGCCCGCGTGCCCACGGGAGTGGGCTACCTGCTGGCGGGCATCCTGTGCGGGCCCCACGGCCTGGCCCTGATCCGCGACCCCCACTCCATCGAGCTCCTGGCCGAGCTCGGCGTGGTCCTGCTGCTCTTCACCATCGGGCTCGAGTTCTCGGTCAAGCGGCTGGCGACCATCAAGCGCCTGGCCCTGGGCGGGGGGACCGTCCAGATGCTGGCCACCGCGGCGCTCGGCATCGTGGTGCTGCTCGTCCTCTGGCCGAACCTCCTGCTGCGCCAGGACGTCTTCATCGCCTTCCTGGCCTCGCTCTCCTCCACGGCCGTGGTCCTGAAGCTCCTGAAGGACAGGGGCGAGGCGGACCTGCCCCACGGCAACGCGGCGCTCGGCATCCTCATCTTCCAGGACATCGCCGTGGTGCCGCTCATGCTGCTCACGCCCATCCTCGCGGGCACGGGCGGAGGCGGCTTCCTGGGCGTGGCCGAGGACCTGCTCCTGCTCCTGGCCAAGGCCGGGCTGCTCGTGGGCCTGACGCTGCTGCTCACGCAGCGCCTGGCCCCGGCCGTGCTCACCCGCGTGGCCCGCACGCGCGACCGCGAGCTCTTCCTCATGGCCGTGGCCGCCCTGTGCCTGGGCGTGGCCTTCCTCAGCTGGAAGCTCGGCATGTCGCTCGCCCTGGGCGCCTTCCTGGCCGGGCTGGTGATCGCGGAATCGGACTACGGCCATCAGGCCGTGGCCGTGGTCATGCCGTTCCACGACCTGTTCATGAGCTTCTTCTTCATCTCCGTGGGCATGCTGCTCGACCTGCACTTCATGGCCGCGAACATCGGAATCGTGCTCCTGACCGCCCTGCTGCTCAGCGCGGGCAAATCCCTGACCGGCACGGCCGCGGGCCTCGCGGCCGGGCTCGGGCTGCCCGCCGCCCTGCTCACGGGCCTCTCCCTCTTCCAGGTGGGCGAGTTCTCCTTCATCCTGGCCCAGGGAGGGGTGGCGGCCGGGCTGCTGCCGGTCGAGGCGTACCAGATCTTCCTGGCCGCCGCGGTGCTGACCATGATCGCCACGCCCTTCGTCATGAGCGCCGGGGTCCGCATGGCCCGGGCGCTGCGCCGCACGCGCCTGCCCGGCCTGCTCGCCGGGCACGGGCTGGCCACGCCGCCCGAAGGCACGGAGCGGCTGCAGGGCCACCTGATCATCGTGGGCTTCGGACCGGGCGGCCGCCAGATGGCCCAGGCCGCCGAGCTCTGGCGGCTGCCCTACGTGGTCGTCGAGGGCAACCCGGACACCGTGCGCGCGGAGCGCGAGGCGGGCAGGCCCATCTTCTTCGGCGACGCCACCTCCGAGCACATCCTCGAGCACGCGGGCGTCACGCGGGCCCGGGCAGTGGCCGTGACCATCTCGGACCCCGCGGCCTGCCGGGGAATCGTCTTCGCGGTGCGCGACCTGGCGCCCGAGGTGCTGATCGTGGCCCGCACGCCCTACCTCGGCGACGTGGCCGAGCTCAGGAGGCTCGGCGCGGACGAGGTGGTGGCCGCGGAGTACGAGGCCTCGGCCGAGGTCCTGGCGCGCGTCCTGGCCGCCTTCCTCGTGCCCGAGGAGGAGATCTCCTCCTTCATCAAGGAGGTGCGCGCCGAGGGCTACGAGATGCTGCGCAAAACGGTCGGGCCCGACGGCAACGAGAGGGCCGGGCACGTGGAGCTCTACCTGCCCGGGGTGCGCACCCTGCGCCTGACCGTGGCCCGGGGCTCGGCCGCGGACGGCAGGAGCCTGGCCGACCTCTCCCTGCGCAAGCGGCTGCAGGTCACGGTCCTGGCCATGCGCCGCGACGGCGAGGTGCTGATGCCCCCGCCGCCCGCCCGGCCCCTGGCCCCGGGCGACGTGCTGCTGCTGGTGGGCGCCACGGGCGCCGTGAACGAGGCCCGCGGGCTCTTCTGCGCCTCCGACCGGACATGCGAGGCGGCCGAGGCCACGGCCCCCTGAAGATCCCGTCCGGGCGGGCCCGCCGTCCGGCTACCTCTCCCTCTCTCCGACCTGCCGCAGCCCGTGCGGCGCGGGTTCGTGCGCCGTGCCGCAGACCGGGCAGACCAGCGATGCGTCGAGCCGTTCGCCGCAGGCGCAGACCCAGCCGATGCGCCGCGCCGGATTGCCCACCATCAGGGCGTGGTCGGCCACGTCCTTCGTCACCACCGCGCCCGCGCCCACGAAGGCGTGCCGCCCGATGGTCAGGCCGCAGACGATGGTGCAGTTGGCCCCGAGCGTGGCGCCCTGCCGCACCAGGGTGGGCGAGAGCTCGTGCATGCGCGGGATGCGGCTGCGCGGGACCCTGACGTTGGTGAAGACCACGGACGGCCCGCAGAAGACGTCGTCCTCGAGCGTCACGCCCTTGTAGACCGAGACGTTGTTCTGGATCTTGCAGCCGTTGCCCACGCGCACGTCCGGTCCGATGACCGCGTTCTGCCCGATGGTGCAGCCGCCGCCGATGCGCGTGCCGGAGAGGAGGTGCGAGAAGTGCCAGACGCGCGTGCCCGGACCGATGACCACGTCCTCGTCCACCACGGCGCTTTCATGCACGTCCGCCGAGAATCGGGCCTCCTCGGGAGAGGGGTCCTGCGTGCGGGGCTTCATGCGTTCCTGCCTCCTTCCGTCCGTCGCGCTCGGGGCGCGGGCCTGGATTTGGGGGATGATGCAGGAAAGGAGTCGCAGCGGCAAGGCCGCGCCGCGGGAAGCGGGCCGCCTCGGGCCGGGCCGCTCACCCCAGGCGGCCGATGCGCTCCAGCTGCCCGGCCAGGACGCGGCAGAAGCCGCGCGCCATGGCCGCGACGTTGTCGAAGTAGTAGACGAGCCCCTCTGCCCGGCGCAGGAGATAGGGCACGCCCCCCGGAGCCCCCCCGGGCGCGGCGAAGACCAGGGCATGGAAGCGGGGGTGGCTGAAGTCCGGGTAGCGCTCCAGCAGCCCACTGACCGTGTCCTTGTCGAAGGTGCCGAGGATCTCCATGGCCTTGTTCACCATGGACGGCAGGTCGTTGCCCAGGCTGCCCGGCATCGCCACGCCGGTCCCGACCAGGGCCTGGGCGTCCACGAGGGCCGCGTGCAGTTCGGCCGAGGCATGTCCGGCCGTGAGGGCGATGGTGCGCCAGCGGAACATCTCCGCGGCCGCGTGCGCCAGGACCCTGGCCCTGTCCACGGCCGGGGGCGGCGTCTCCGCCAGCCCGGCCAGGCGCGCCGCCATGCCGGGAGAGTCCGGCACCTCGGGCTCCTCCTCGAAGGTGACGCCCGCGCCGCGGATGATGCTCTCGGCCGTGGTGTTCACGCACGGCACGCCCTGCGCGCGGATCTCGTCCAGCAGCCAGAGCGCGGCGTCGCGGAAGTTGAGCGTGGTGTAGAGGCGGCCGGTGGGCGTGTCCACGGGATAGAGCTGCGGCCAGGCCCCGGTCAGGGGCCGCTCGGGCCGCTTCGCGCCGTCCGCGCCCCCGCCGAACACGTCCGAGGGCGTGTAGCCGAGCTTCCAGGGGTCGTTGCCCGAGAGCTGCGCGCCGACCAGCACGCAGCGCGCGCAGCCGAGCCACGCGGCCAGGGAGTAGGCCGCGGTGATCACCGAGCCGTGCACGCGCAGGCCCGGCCGCTCGCCGAAGACCTCGGAAAAGACGTTGCCGAAGAGGAACGTCCTGTCGAAGCGGTCCTCGCCGAGCGCGCACAGGCAGTGCGCCACCAGGGTCGAGGGCACGCGCTCGGGCAGGCGGTCGAAGAAGGCGCCCGCGGCCATGGAGCTGTCGTTGATGACCGTGAAGTGCGGATGCACCCCGTTCTTCAGGAGCACGGGCAGGGCGCGGTGCACGGCGATGATCACGGCGCGCTCCCGCAGACGGCGCAGAAGCGGCAGCCTGCGCTCCATGTCCGGCCCGGCGGCCACGAGCACGGCCGTCTCGCCCGCGAGCGCGTCCTTGAGCGCGGCGATGGAGGGATGGCGCAGGTAGGCGGACAGGTTGGCGCAGTAGTGCAGCTGCTGGTCGTACATGGCCCCGCGCTTGATCTCGCGCAGCGGCAGGCTCCGCTGGCACTGCTGCCCTTCCACGGGATAGACGCGGCTGCGCCAGAAGAGGAACTCGATCTGCTCCACGAGGCCCGCGACGTACTCCGGCAGGGCCCCGGCCAGCCCCTCCTGGACATAGAAGACCGGAAATCCCGCGGCGAAGGCCCCCTCGGGGACGAGGGCCGCGAGCGGCGTGGGGAACTCGGCCGGATCGCCCAGGAAGACGCAGCCCTTGCGCCGGGCCAGGTCGCGGGGGCGGACGCGGTCCAGGAACTCGCCCAGGACCTCGGCGGAGGGCTCGAAGAGCAGGGTCAGGCAGTCGCCGCGCGCGAAGAAGGCCTCGAACTCCGGGCTGTCCGCCGCGCCCAGAAAGACGATGAAGCGCGTCCTGGCCGCGACCTCGTCCGGCCCGAGCCCGGCGGGCAGGATCTCGAAGAGCAGGCGCGAGGCGTCGGCCCAGGGACGTTGCAGGCGGGGATTCTCGTAGGCCCAGACCGGCGTGTGGTCGTGGAAGATATGGCGCGGAACGCGCCGCCCCGGCCGGGCGAGCGTCTCCTCGGCCTTGACCAGCACGCCGAGGCTGCCCAGGGCCTCGAGCTTGGCCGTGAGCCTGCCCGTTGCCGGTGCTTCGCGCATGTCGTGTGTCTTTTCCGTTTCCATACGGTCCGGTGCCGCCGGGCACCGCCCGCACGATATCCGTTTTGCCTCCCCCTGAAAACCCTTCGAGCGGCAGGCGTCCGCGGCCCAGCCCGGCAGGGGCGACAGGCCCGTTCCCCGCTCCGGATTTATCGGAAAAATCGATCGGTCCTCTCTCGAAATTTGGCAATAAACGATTTGTCTTGGCCGTGGGGCTCCGTGAGACTGGGCGATCCAACCGCCACCAGTCGTCACAACCGGAGGAAACGATGGCCGCGAGCTACAACGAGATGTGGGAGAAGCTGGACCTCGACCTGGATGCGCACAACGCGCTCCTCGAGGTCCTGGGCAAATTCTACGGCGACATCTACATGTCGCAGCAGGGACGCCTCAAGGGCGCGGAGTATCTCGACTTCGTGCTCTCCGAGGTGCACGGCCTGCGTATCAAGGAGCTGCAGGACGAGAAGGCGAAGGGCAAGAAGATCGTGGGCACCTTCTGCGTCTTCGTGCCCGAGGAGCTGACCCTGGCCGCGGACGCGGTGCACGTGGGGCTGTGCTCCGGCGCGGATGCGGGCCGCGAGCAGGCCGAGACCATGGTGCCGCGCAACACCTGCGCCCTGATCAAGTCCTTCATCGGCTTCAAGCTGGCCAAGCTCTGCCCGTTCACCGAGTCCTGCGACATGATCGTGGGCGAGACCACCTGCGACGGCAAGAAGAAGGCCTACGAGGCCTTCGGCAAGGTGGCGCCCATGTACGTCATGGAAGTGCCGCAGCAAAAGCGCTCCTCTGACCGCGAGCTGTGGCGCGCCGAGGTCTGGCGCTACAAGGAGGCCCTGGAGAGGCTGACCGGCAGGAAGATCACCACCGAGAAGCTGCGCGAGGCCATCAGGACCGTGAACGCCAAGCGCCGCGTCCTGCAGCGCCTGAACGCCCTGCGCGCGGCCGATCCCGCGCCCATCTCCGGCCGCGACGCCCTGCTCATCAACCAGATCAGCTTCTACGACGACCCCGTGCGCTTCACCGCCAAGATGAACGAGCTGTGCGACGAGCTCGAGGCGCGCGTGGCCGCGGGCGAGGGCGTGGCCCCCAAGGGCGCGCCGCGCCTGCTGCTCTCCGGCTGCCCCATGGCCGTGCCCAACTGGAAGGTGCCCTACGTGGCCGAGTCCACCGGCGCCGTGGTCGTGGGCGAGGAGTCCTGCATCGGCACGCGCAACTCGCGCGACCTGGTGGACGAGTCCGGCGAGACCGTGAACGACATGATCGAGGCCCTGGTGGACCGCTACCTGCGCATCGACTGCGCCTGCTTCACCCCCAACGACGAGCGGCTGGACAACATCGCGGCCGAGGCCAAGGCCGCCCATGCCGACGGCGTGCTGCACTACAGCCTGCTCTTCTGCCAGCCTTACACCCATGAGGCCTTCAAGGTGGCGAAGAAGCTCTCGGACGAGAAGATCCCCATGCTCGCCGTGGAGACCGACTACTCCATGGACGACGTGGAGCAGCTGAAGACGCGCATCGGCGCCTTCGTGGAGACCCTGGACTAGCCGTGGCGAAAACGACGCACGCGCGGGTCCGCGAGGCGCGCGGCCCGAGGGTCCTCGGCCTGGACATCGGCTCGCGCTCCATGGAGCTCGTGGCCCTTGCCGACGGGGCGGAGGTCTCCCGGGCACGCCTGCCCACGACCTTCGACCCCGCCGCGCAGTGCCGCCGCCTTCTGGCAGACGAGCTGGCCGCACACGAGGCGGGCGCGGGCCCGGCGCTGCTCATGGCCACGGGCTACGGCCGCGAACTGGCCGGAAGGCTCGACCTGCCCTGGCCCGTGCGCCAGGTCACCGAGATCACGGCCCACGCGCGCGGCGCCCGCTTCCTCGTGCCCGAGGCCCGCGCCGTGCTCGACATCGGCGGCCAGGACACCAAGGCCATCGTGCTCTCCGAGGCGGGCCGGGCCGAACGCTTCGAGATGAACGACCGCTGCGCCGCGGGAACCGGCAAGTTCCTCGAATACACCGCCCAGGCCTTCCAGATCCCGGTGGAGGAGTTCGGCGCCTACGCGCTCAAAGGCTCCAACCCCACGCCCATCGGCAGCATGTGCACCGTCTTCGCCGAGACCGAGGCCACGAGCCTCATGGCCCAGGGCAAGCGGCCCGAGGACATCGCCCTCGGGCTGCACCTGGCCATCGCCCGGCGCAGCGCCGCGCTCCTGCGCCGCGTGTCCGCCGCAACGCCCGTGGCCTTCGTCGGCGGCGTGGCGCGAAACCCCTGCGCCCGCGCCCTGCTCGCCGCGGAGCTCGGCACCGAGCAGGGCGCGGGCCTCCTCGTGCCCGACGAGCCCGACTTCTGCGGCGCCCTGGGCGCCGCCCTGCTCGCCGCCGAAGCCGTGGTCAAGGCGGCGGCAGAGTGAGAGAAGAGTAAGACTGCCTCCGGCGGCCAGGGAGGGGCTCCGCGCCCCTCCCTGGACCCACCCCCCGCGAGGGGGTCACCCCCTCGACCCGCCTTCGCACGCGATACGCACGGACGATGCACCCGGGGCTGCCTGGGCGTGGAAGGCCTGTGTGGCTGGTACGGTCGTGCGCCGCGGCCGGACGGGAAGATCGGGCCGTTTTTTTCGCCGTCCGGCGAAAAAAACGGCCCGCGCCATCTCCTTTGCCTTTGAAAATCCGCGCGAGCGCCTTTGCAGGCTCAGGCAAAGGAGAAGGGGAAGAGGTTCTACAGGCGGGCTTTCGTTCGTGGGTGAGGGGTTCGGGGAATCTTCCCCGACGGCGACCGTACCCGGGATTTTTTCCGCGCGCTTTGGCGCGGGGAAAAACCCGGGCACTTCAATTCTGCTGCCCCTCACGCCCAGGCTTCGTCTGCCCGGCCTGCCCAGATGCCGCAAGCGAAGCGGGTCCAGGCTCAGCCTGGCGCGGGGTGGGTCGTGACGACCACGTCGGGCGGGGGCGCGCAGCCCCCGCCCTGGCCGCCGGAGGCATCCGGGCTACTTGCCCGCCGCGGTCCGGTGCCAGACTTCGGTGCCGATCTGCCCTTCCTCGTCGGTCTGGTAGAGCCAGTGGCCTTCGAGGGTGTCGCCCTTGACTTTGAACACGGCCAGTCCGGCGTCTTCGCCGGAAGGGCCCTGGAAGGCGAGGCTCAGGGTCTTGGCTTCCGGATCGTAGAGGCCGACGCCGAAGTATTCGCCGCCGTCGATGATGCCGTCGAAGGCGTAGCCGTCGCCGCGTTTGTGCAGCTGCACCTGCCCGGTGTAGGACGGCTCGGCCGTGGTCTTCAGGCCGGGTTCCCAGCCGCTGACGTCCCAGGTGCCTTCGAGGGCGTCCTTGGGGGCCGGGGCAGGCTGGTTCTGGGCCGCTGCGGCCGGAGAGGCCAGGAGCAGCAGCCCGAGGCAGAGGACGGAGAGGATGATGCGGAAGATTGCGGGGATGCGGGAGAGCGGCATGCGCTTCCTCCGGAAAGGATGATTGTTCGTTCCGACGCCCGGCATGTACCCGGAAGCGGGGCCGGGCGCAAGGGGAGCCGCTGTGTCCTCAGGCCTTGGGCGTTCGCGAGAAGAGATAGGCGCGCACGCCGGGCAGGCCGTACCAGTAGCCGCGCGACTGGAGGAACTCGGTGCGGAAGTCTTCCGTGGTCGGGAAGGTCATGGCCATGAGGTCGGTCACGCCCATGTCGAAGAGCGGCCCGGGGAAGACGGAGGTGCTCGGCCCGAAGAGGACCTTGTGCCGCGCCCTCGGTGCGGCGCGCAGGATGTTCCGCAGGTCCTGGTGCACCGCGGCGTCGCCGAGGATGAACAGGGTGTCGGCCTCGGCCAGCACGGCCTCGCGCTCGCCCACGCCGACCACGGCGACGTCCGGCGCGGTGCCCCGGGTGTCCAGGACGGAGAAGTCACCGCGCGGCGCGTCCTCGATGACGGTCACGCGGGCGGAAGCCTCGCGCACGACCGCGACCTCCCACGGCGGGTAGCCGACGAAGGCGACGCGCCCCTTCTCGGGGACGAAGGCGGCCGGGTCCCAGGGCTCGGTGAGCAGGTCCGAGCAGCGCACGCCGAGGCGGCCGGGCAGGGAGGGGTCCGAGAAAAGCGGCGCGGAGAGTGCGTTGAGCGTCGCCGCGGCCAGGGAGCGCGAGAAGGGCCCCGCCGCGCAGGTGAGCAGGCTTTCGGCCGCGCCCAGTGCGTCGCAGCCCACGAGGGAGGCCACGGTCTCGGCCCTGCCGAGGCTCAGGCCGTTATGGCAAATGCCGCGGCCCTGCGTGCCGTCGGGAAAACGCACGGTGACCAGGGTCCAGGGCGTGGCCAGCCTGCTGGAGGCGGTGGCGGCGACGTCCTCGATGACGGCCGAGATGTCCGCCGTGCGCAGGCTGGAGATGATTCCCGAGTAGAGGTCCATGGTCCTCTCTCTTCCGCCCCGGTCATCCCCCCGGTCCGGGGCGGGTTTAGTCGTTCGCCGCCGGACGCCGTCGAGGGTCCGGCACCCGGTCGTGCGAGCGGCCGGGGCGCACGCCGGAGACGCGGCTCAGGCTGTTCCGGCCGCGCCTCCCTGGCCTCAGATGTCCTTGAAGACCTTGGCCAGGGACTCCCCGGAGACGTGCATGCGCCATTCGTTGAGCCAGCCGAAGGGGGTCTCGTGGACCTCGTAGTCCACGGACTCGAGCCGGGCGCGCACCTCGTCCATCAGGCCGCGCGCGAACCCCGGGTCCGCCTTGCTCGCGGAGAGGTGGCCGAAGGAGTGCAGGACCACACGCCTGGTGGAGAACTTGCCCGCCAGCCACTTGATGTTCTTGAGCGTCTTCTGGAGCACTGCCGCCTTCCGTCCGGCGTCATGCTCCTCGCACTGGTAGAAGACCACGGCGGCGGCGCTCACCGAGAGTTCGCCCGGGGCCTCGCCCGCCTCGGGCAGGGTCTTCCGGAAGGGCTTGGACCAGAACTCCGGTCCGTAGAACATGAGCAGCTTCACGGATACCGTTTCCTTCCCGCCGAGGGTCCCCGACGGGGGGGCCTCCCCCGAGAGGGAGACGAAATGCGTCCGCCAAGGGGATGCCCCTTGGCGGCTTCGGGCACGGGGTGCGATCCCGCGCGGGCGTGCCAGGCCCGCGCGGGTCGGAAGATACTTGGCCGCGCTACCCGGCCGCGCTACTCGCTCTCGTAGTGTTCGGGCCGGACCGTGAGCACCGGCATGGAGGCGGACTTGACCACCTTCTCGGCCACGGAGCCGAAGAGGATGCGGTCGATGCCCTTGCGGCCGTGGGTGCCCATGATGACCAGGTCCACCTTGTCCTGCTTGGCCTGGTTCAGGATCTCCTCGGCAGCGTAGCCGGTGACGACCTCGCCCTTGGCCTGCACGCCCTGGAAGTGCTCCTCGAGGAACTTGGCCATGGTGGCGTCCGCGCCGGAGACGATGTCCTTGACGAAGTTCTCTATGGAGCTGGGCGGGACGTGGAAGCCCACGTACTGGGAGAGCGACGGGGCGACGTAGAGGACGAGGACTTCGGCCCCCGTCTTCTTGGCCAGCATCCCGGCGTACTCCGCCACGATGGGGCTGGCCTCCGAGAAATCGACTGCGCACAGAATACGCTTGATCTCCGCCATGACACACCTCCTGGCCGCTCAGGGCCTCACTGAAAACAGACAATACAACGTCGGTCGATCCCGTGAATATGGCGGCTCCGAGCCGCTTTACCGACTTAGCCTATTTTTTGCCAGATAGCCCACTGATAGACAAGGGCTTTCTTCGTGCGTATCGTGCTTGTGTCGGAACAGGTTCGGGCGGGCGGCACAATCGGCCGCCCCGGGGCGGGGGGAAAAAACTTCCCGCGGCCTCCTAAAGAAATTTCACGATGTTCCGATAGGTTAGAAAATTGACGGGTTGGCAGGATTTTTGCTCGTCCCTGACCAAACCGGAAGAGGAGATGGCCATGAAGATCACCAACGATCCCGTTAGCGCCGTCGAGCAGCAACAGGCGGAGCAGAAGACCCAGCGAGCCAACCAGGGGAGCGGCTCGTTCGGGGATCTGCTGGCCCAGGAGCTGTCGGGCGAGACGGTCTCGACCCAGGATGCGGCGGCCACGCCCCCGCTGGGGATCAATCCGCTGCTGCTGGCCAGCGCGCCGGCCGTCGAGCAAACTCAGGCGGAGCCACAGGTCATGGAGAGCCTCGACAACATCATGAGCGACTGGGAAGACTATGCCGGGAAGCTGGACGCGAACAGCGACGGTTCCGAACTGAAGGAAGCCTACAGCAAGCTCGAGCACATCGGCGGCGAGATCGAACGTCTCAAGGCCGAGAACCCGAACATGGCCGAGACCAACCCGGGTCTCAAGTCCGTGGTCGACGAGATGGAAATCCTGAACGTCACCGAAACCTACAAATTCAACCGGGGCGACTACATCTAGGGCCCGGCCCGAGAGCAGGAAACTCCGCAAGACGCGTGTAGGCGGGACCGCCCCCGCCCAGCACGCTCCGCCACAGCACCATCTCGCGCACGACGCAGGCTGGCCAACGCCTGCGCGCCGCCTCGCGCAGACATTCCGTCACGTCTTCCGCCGCATTTCCCCCCGCCGTTTTCCGGGCCCCCTCCGTCGTCCGGGTGCGTTTTTCCCGGCGCTGATCCCCTTTGACCCGAGCCAGGGTCAGGTGCGGCGAAAATTTCCGCTCCTCCGGCGCGAAGCCGAGCGGCGCGAGCGCTACCTGCACGCTTTCGGCGAGCCTGCGGCACTCCTCCCCTCCCTCGGCCAGGCCGATCCAGGCCACGCGCGGCCGCAAGAGGTCGGGAAAGGCGCCCGCCCCGCCGCCGCGCAGGGTGAAGGCCTCCCAGGCCACGCCGCGCAGGGCGCCTGCGAGCTCCTCGACGCGCGCCTCGTCCACCTCGCCCAGGAAGCGCAGCGTCAGGTGCCAGTTGCCGGGCCTGGTGAAGGAAAGGCCCGCGAGGCCGCGCCTGCGGCAGGCGGCCGCCAGGTCGGCCAGGCCGTCCTGGTACTCCTGCGGCAGCGCCAACCCCACGAAGAGCCGCATCAGGTCCCCTCGGCGGGCGCGGCGGCTTCGGCCGCCTCCTCGAGCAGGGACAGCACGCCGGACAGGGCCGCAGCGGCGCTGGCCGCCTTGACCGCGCCGCGGTCGCCCGAAAAGGAAAAAAGCTCCTGCCGTTCGCCGCCGGGCCAGCTCCAGCCTATCCAGACAGTGCCCACGGGCTTGTCCGGGGTGCCGCCGGTGGGTCCGGCCACGCCCGAGACGCTCACGCCGACCTGCGCGCCGAAGGCGGCGCGCACGCCCGCGGCCATGGCCCGCACGGTCCCGCGGCTGACCGCCCCCTGCGTCGCCAGGACCTCGCCCGGCACGCCGAGCAGCCGCTCCTTGATCTCGTTGGCGTAGGCCACCACGCCGCCCGGATACCAGTCCGAGGCCCCGGAGACCGAGGTCACGAGATGGCCGATGAGGCCGCCCGTGCACGATTCCGCCGTGGCCAGGTTCCAGTGTCGGGCGCGCAGGAGCTCTCCGAGCCGAAGTATCTTCTTTTCGTCCATGGACCGCTTGTAGCCCGGACGGGGCGGCGCGGCAATCGAGCCGCCCGGGTCTGCGGCCATCGTCTCGGCCATCGTCTGGGCCATCGTCTGGGGGAGCGGGCGGATGCGGGGGACAACCGCCGGGGATGCGCTCGGGGATGGGGCGGCTATCCGACGGCGCAGGGCGTGGATCGAGAGCCCGGCCTCTTCGCCGCGGTCTTCATTCAGGCCGCGCAGGAGCGGACGTGCCCCCGGGAGCGGATGCCGGAGGCTTGGCCGAAGGCGCGGGCTTGGCGGCGGACGGGGCCGGTGGAGGCGGCGCCGCGGGCGCGGGCGGCGGAGGGGCCGCAGGGGCCGTGGACGGTGCCGGGGCCTTCGGAGGAGCGGGGGTGCCGGGTTCGGCCGCGGGGGCCGGAGGCACGGCGGCGGGCTTCGGCGGGCCCTCTTGGGCGGAGAGCCTGAGATTCAGGCGCCGCGCGGATTCCAGCGGGGGGAAGAGCAGTATCTCGACCAGCGAGGCGGGCTTGTCCGGCGCGAGCTGCAGGCTCAGGGTGCCGGGCCGCTCGAGGAAGGTGCGCACGGCCTGCGAGGCGTTGGCCAGCACGATCTTGTCCTCGGGCGTGGTCGCCTTGCCGGTCCAGTCCTGGATGTCGCGGTCGATGATCCCGGCCAGGGCGCGGCGGTAGGCCAGGGGATCGGCGCCCAGCCGCCTGGCCTCGCGGGCCAGCAGGCGGTCGGCCAGGGAGTGGTCCACGTAGGTGGCGGTCAGCCTTTTCAGCTGGATGAAGACCGCCTGCACCGAGAGCGTGGGCCCGATGCTGTCCGGCGGCGGCAGGTTCAGGAGCGTGCCCGAGAGGTGCAGGGTGCAGAGCGCGGGCGCGGAGAGCTCGAGGCTCTTCAGGGTGAGGCCCGAGGTGAGCGGATCCCAGACCGCGTCCACGGCCGCTGCCGCGCGCAGGTCCCCGGGTGCGCAGCCGAGCAGGCCGGACAGCCTGGCCGCCTCGTCGGGCTCGGGCGCGATGCCCACGAGATCGACGTAGAAATGGTTCTCCCCGGGCCGCCGGATGTAGGCCTTCTCGGCCGTGAAGACCACGACCGGATCCTCGGAGGGCACGGCCACGCGGACGTCGTAGAGGATCACGCTGCGCTGCAGCAGGTTGACCGAGAGCCCCTGCCAGGTCAGGCGGGCATGGGTCGAGATGCGTGCGGCGAGGGTCTGCATCTCACGGCGCGCCGCGTTCTCGGAGGCGTAGCGAAGCCCCCACCAGACAGCTCCCAGGAGCAGGAACAGCAGCAGCAATGCCGCGGCGAGACGTTTCACGCGGCCTTCCCGAGAGCTTTGCGGCACGGCATTGCAGGCGTCATCGCCTTGCGCTGCAGGGATTTCTTCACTCGCACGCTCCAAATCAGAGGCGCGCTCCAGCCGCAGCAACACGGCTCTTCGCGCGCCCCCATTCCCGCATCTTTACCCCAAGGCACCCCCTGGGGCAATGGCCCGGGGCCTCTTCGCCCATCTCAAACCCCGTCCCCTCGACACCCATCGGGCGCTGTAGTAAATTAAGCAGATATTCTTCGCCCAACGGAGCAGCAATGAATTTCACCTCTTCCGCCACGATCCCCTTCTTCAAGATGCAGGGAACCGGCAACGACTTCGTGGTCATCGACAACCGCACGCTCAAGTATCCCCGCGAGCGCATGGCCGACTTCGCGCGCGCCGCCTGCCACCGTGCCTTCGGCGTGGGCGCGGACGGCATATTCTTCCTCGACCTGCCGAACGGGCGCAGCGACGTGGACGTGGTCTGGGACTTCTACAACGCGGACGGCTCGCGCGCCGAGATGTGCGGCAACGGCTCGCGCTGCGCCGCGCGCCTGGCCCACCTCCTGGGCATGGCCCCGGCGCACCTGCGCCTGGGCACGGACGCCGGGGTTGTCGACGCCGAGGTCTTCGAGGCCGAGCACGAGGCCCGCGTCAGGCTGACTGCGCCCCTGGGCCAGGAGCTGAACATTTCCCTCGAGCTCGAGGGCGGCGAGAAGCTGACGGCCCACTTCGTGAACACGGGCGTGCCCCACACCGTGATCTTCGTGGACGACGTGAAGTCCGTGGACGTGGCGCGGCTCGGCCGCGCCGTGCGCTTCCACACCCGCTTCGCCCCGGCCGGGACCAACGTGAACTTCGCCCAGGTCACGGGCAAGGGCTCCGCGCTCCTGCGGACCTACGAGCGCGGCGTGGAAGGCGAGACCCTGGCCTGCGGCACGGGCGCCTGCGCCACCACGGTGCTGGCCCACGCCCTGGGCCTCACCGGCCCCGAGGTGGCGGTCACCACGAGCGGCGGCCAGGAGCTGACCATCACCTACGCGGACGGCGCGGTCTTCCTGCGCGGCAAGGCCGAGATCTCGTTCGCGGGCGAGCTCGACCCCGTGAGCATCGGCCTGTCCTGATTCCCGACTGCCTGCCGGGAGCCGGACGCGGGCTTTCCCCGCGCCTCAGCCCCGGCGGCGGGCCGCGCGCGACTCCCGGCGCCAGGAGGCCTCGTGCATCCTGCGCTCGTCCTCCGCGTCCTCGGGCACGAGCGGCGGCACCCCGGCCGGGCGGCCGTTTTCGTCCAGGGCCACGAAGGTCAGGAAGGCCGAGGCGATGTGGCGCACCTCGCCGCTCAGCATGTTCTCCGCCTCCACGCGCACGCCGCACTCGAGCGACGTGCGCCCCACCCCGTTGACCGAGGCCTTGAAGCTCACGAGCTCCCCCACCTGCACCGGGGAATGGAAATCCAGGCGGTCTATGGAGGCAGTGACCGTGTTCATGCGGCAATGGCGCATGGCCGCCACGGCCGCGGCCTCGTCTATCTCCTTCATCAGCACGCCGCCGTGCACGCTGCCGTACGGGTTGGTGTCCTGCGGCAGGATCATCCTCGCCTGCTCGAAGCGCGAGGCGGAAACGGTCCGTCCCTTCTCCTCCACCTGAGCCCCCTTTCCGGCATGCCTAGCCGGGTCACGTTTTTTTCTGTATCCTAGTTCATGGGACCGATTTCGTCATGTCCACAGACACTCAGCCGAACGCGGAGGCGAACATGGAAAAGAAGGACAAGCCGCCCAAGCACTACCGCAAGATAGCGGAACGGTATCCGGCCTTCATGGACGCCGTCCAGGCCCTGGGCAAGACCGTGCAGGAGATGGGCCCCCTGGACGCCAAGACCGTGCGCCTCATCCAGCTCGGCGCGGCGGCGGCCTCGCTGTCCACCGGCTCGGTGCAGAGCCACGCGCGGCGCGCCAGGGAAGCCGGGGCCAGCCGCGAGGAGATCGAACACTCGGTCATCTGCCTGACCTCCACGCTCGGCTTCCCCAACGTGGCCGCGGCGCTCAACTGGATCGACGAGGCCCTGGACTAGGCACCCCCGCCGTCCATGCCCAGGGGGGGAGGGCCCGGCCCTCCCCTTCCCCGTCCCCCGCACGGCGCCCGCCTCCCGCCGTCCGACAGCGGCGCGCCGCAGGACCGGTCCGGCCGAGGGTCGGGCCGCGTAACGAAAACGTCATACTCCCCCCGTTCCCGGCCGCTTGCGCCCCATGCGGAAACACGTTATGCGAAGCGTCTTTCGTGCCTTTCGTACATATTTCGACAATGACGCGGAGCGCTCAATGAAGCCTGATTTCGCCAAGTGCGGGGGGTTGGTCCCCGCCATCGTGCAGGACATCGAGGACGGAGAGGTCCTCATGCTCGCCTACATGAACGAGGAAGCCTGGGACAAGACGCTGGAGACCGGCGAGGCCCACTTCTACAGCCGCAGCCGCAACACGCTGTGGCACAAGGGCGGCACCAGCGGCCACGTGCAGAAGGTGCACAACGTGCGCCTGGACTGTGACGCCGACACCGTGCTGCTGATCGTCGAGCAGGTGGGCGGCGCCGCCTGCCACGAGGGCTACCGCTCCTGCTTCTACCGCGAGATCGTGGGCTCGGGCGAACCCGAGATCGTCTCCGAGAAAGTCTTCGACCCCAAGGAGGTCTACAAATAATGTCCAAGGACAAGCTCAAGCTCGGCATCCCCAAGGGTTCGCTGCAGGACGCCACCATCAAGCTCTTCGCCAAGGCCGGTTGGAAGATCAACCCGAGCCACCGCAACTATTTCCCCGAGGTCGACGACGCCGACATCTCCTGCGCCATGTGCCGCGCCCAGGAGATGTCCCGCTACGTGGCCGACGGCACCCTGGACGTGGGCCTGACCGGCAAGGACTGGATCATGGAGAACGAGTCCGACGTGGTCGTGGTCTCGGACCTGGTCTACTCCAAGGTCTCCAACCGCCCGGCGCGCTGGGTCCTGGCCGTGGGCGGCGACTCGCCCTACCGCAAGCCCGAGGACCTGCAGGGCAAGAAGATCGCCACCGAGCTCGTCGGCTTCACCAAGCGCTACTTCGCCGAACGCGGCATCAAGGTCGACGTCGAGTACTCCTGGGGCGCCACCGAGGCCAAGGTCGTGCAGGGACTGTGCGACGCCATCGTCGAGGTCACCGAGACCGGCACGACCATCAAGGCCCACGGCCTGCGCATCATCGAGGACGTGCTGATCACCAACACGCGCCTCATCGCCAACAAGACCGCCTGGGAGAACCCGGAGAAGCGCACCAAGATCGAGCAGATCAACATGCTGCTGACCGGCGCGCTCGAGGCCGAGAAGCTCGTGGGCCTGAAGATGAACGTTCCCGAGGACAAGGTCGACGCCATCATGCAGACCCTGCCCGCCATCACCGCCCCCACCGTGGCCCACCTCTACAAGTCCCCGTGGCTGTCCGTGGAGATCGTGGTCGGCGAGTCCGTGGTCCGCGACCTCATCCCCCAGCTCGTGGCCGCAGGCGCCAAGGGCATCATCGAGTACAGCCTGAACAAGGTCATCTAGACCGCTTCATCGCCATACGCCTCGAAAGAGCCGGGCCCCGCGAGGGACCCGGCTCTTTTTTCATGCTCCGATCTTTTTCCATTTTTCGTCAGCCCTCTCCAGCAATCTCTGCATCTCCCGACGAATTCCCCGCCCCTGTACGAGAGGACCACCTGCGGACCCGATCTTCACGTCCGATGCGGGATTCGCGGCATGCCGCCGATTGAGTCGCCGTCCCTGCGCGAGGCGTCCTTCGGTCTCGTGCGGCATGATGCTACGGCGTTCATCTCGAAAATCCAGCATTCCATTTTTTGTAAAATTGACCTATAATAAAACCTATCTCGTTAGGGGGTAATACAAAAATTGTTATATGGAAACACAGCATGTGGCGCAACATCGGGATAACCTGCTCCAGGCCATGCCGGAAGTTTCCGGTTATATCAGGACGTTCCGCTCCATCAACAAGCGCTGGGACGGCGCCATCACCGCGGGCATGATCGAGACCGGGCGCATGGATTCGGACGCCGGCAGGCTCTTCGGCCCGCTGATCCAGGACATGGGCTCCACCCGCTCCAAGTACAGCGAGATTCAGCGCCGCCTCGTGGACGCGATCCTCTACGAGATGGCCAAGAAGGTCGTGCTCGAGATCACGGACGCGGCCAAGTTCACCATCAACATCCTCAAGCGGAACCTATACGAACGCACGGCCGACGTCGGCTACCTGGCAACGGACGCCGAGATCGTGAGCTTTCTGAGGCGCGTGCGCGACGCCTCGGACGACGACGCGGACGGAGAGGCCGCGGCCTGCTCCGAGACCCTGCGCAGGCGGCTCGAGGACTACCGCCACGAGTACACCGTCTACGACGAGATCCTCATCCTCGACACCCGGGGCAGGATCTGCTCGAGCCTCGCGCGCGGCGAGGCCTACGGCAGGAAGTCCGCCGACCCTCTGCTCGCCGAGACGCTGCGCATCGAGCGCATGCAGGCGCAGGACAAGTACCTGGAGACCTTCAGGGGGACCGACCTCAGGCCCGGCAAGGGCGAGACCCTGCTCTACTCCCAGACCATCAAGGACCCCGACACCCAGGAAGCCCTCGGCGTCCTCTTCCTCTGCTTCGATTTCAAGGACGAGATGGAGCGCATCTTCAGCGACCTGCGCCAGGGCAACGACCTCATGCGCGTGGCCGTCCTCGACGAGGGCGGGCGGATCATCGCCGGAAACGATCCCCAGACGCTGCCCCTCGGCCTCACCGTGCCCGTTGACGTCGAGGCCGAATTCCGGCTGCTCGAGTTCGAAGCCAAGCCCTATCTCGTAAGCACCGTGGCCACGGACGGCTACCAGGGATTCTACGGCCTCACGTGGTACGGCATGGCCATGATCGGCACCGCCGAGGCCTTCCGGCACGGCGGGGAGAACGGCGGCCAGTCCTCCGGATCACAGCTGCGCAACTTCTCGCGCGACCTCACCGCCATCAAGAACGAATCCGACGACCTCCTGGCCGACATGAAGCTGGACAGCCTGAACGGCCAAGTCAAGGCCGCCAAATTCAAGGCCGACGGCTTCGTCGAGGTGCTGCGCTTCGTCAACTGGATCGGCGACGAGATCGACGGCCTCTTCTTCGACGCCATCAAGAACCTCCAGCAGACCGTCGTGGACGCCCTCTTCAACGACGTGCAGTTCCGCGCCTTCCAGGGCAACAACATCGCGGACCGGAACCTCTACGAACGCGCCAACGACGTCTGCTGGTGGGCCCTTACCCCCCTCTTCCGCTCGCTGCTCGCCCGCCATGCCGAACGCGGGCTCGACGCCGCCGAACGCGAAGCCCTGACCGGCAACCTGCAGTACATCAACAACCTCTACACCCCCTACCTGCGCCTCCTGCTGGCCGACGCCGACGGCGTGGTCGTGGCCTGCTCCACCCCCCCGGACGGCCTGAACGAACGCTTCACCGACCAGGACCTGCCCTCGGGCCAGGACTTCGTGGGCATGAAGCTCGACCCGGCCCTGGTGCACAGGGCCATGGGGCTCAGCACGAGCAAGGACTACTGCGTCTCCGCCTTCGAGCCCACCCCGCTCTACGGAGGCAGGCCCACCTACGTCTACAGCACGGCCGTGCGCGCCCAGTCGGCCGGGGAGCCGGCGGTCGGCGTCATCCAGATCGTCTTCGACGCCGAGCCGCAGTTCATGGCCATGCTCCTCGACGCCCTGCCCCGCAACGAGATGAAGCAGATCGTGGACGGCAGCTTCGGCGTCTTCGCCGACCGCGGCAAACGCATCGTCTCCTCCACCAGCCCGGACTACCCCGTGGGCAAACGGCTGAACCTCTCCGACCGCTTCTTCCACCTCGACAACGGCGAACGCGAGTCCGCCGTCGTGGAGATGGACGGCCGCGCCTACGCCATGGGCGCCCAGGTCTCCTCCGGCTACCGAGAATACAAACGCGGTGACGGCTACGACAACGACATCCTCTGCCTCGTGTTCGTGCCGATCTAGGAATGCCTCCGGCGGCCAGGAAGGGATCATCCCTACGGAGTCCCCGCCCCTTCCTGGCCCATCTCACGCGAGGGAGGCACTCCCTCGACCCGCCTTCGCCCGCGAAGCGTCGCCCGATGGATCCCGAGCCGCCCGGGCCGAGGCCCGGTACGCTGCTGGCTGTGGAGGGGGAACGGACCGGATTTTTCTTCCCCGCCGCCTCCTTTGACCATGACGATGCCGACGGACGCTTCTGAAGGCTCAGGGCAAAGGAGATGGCGAAAAAGGAGGACGGGATTCCGTCGCTCTCGGGGGATCAAGGGAGCGGCCTCCCACGCCCGGGCGACGCCCCGCCCGTTCGTCCGCCTGTCCGTCGCGAAAGGGGTCCAGGCTCAGCCTGGCGCGGGGTGGGTCCAGGGCGGGGGCGCGCAGCCCCCGCCCTGGCCGCCGGAGGCATTCCTCTTCTCGTGTGACGTCCGCAAAATACG